>CAYSNA010000179.1:0-10474 GCA_964432185.1 uncultured Cytophagia bacterium | reverse complement strand
ACAACCGGCACCATTGAAATGGATGGAACCGATATCAAACAATTTGATGTCGATGCTTTTCGTCGTCACATCAGCGTGGTGTTTCAGGATTTTGTGCGCTATCATTTGCGGGTGAAAGATAATATCTGGTTCGGGAATGTGGACATTGAAAATGATTCGGCTGACATTCAAAAATCGGCGTTGTCCGCCGGGATTGATCCGGTCATCCAAAAGTTGCCCAAGGGTTATGACAGTATCCTCGGCAAGATGTTTGAGCACGGCGCCGAGCTGAGCGTGGGGGAGTGGCAAAAAATTGCCCTGGCGCGCGCCTTTTTGCGTGATGCTGAAATTATCATTCTGGATGAACCGACCAGCGCCATGGACGCGAAAGCCGAGTTTGAGATTTTCGAGAAATTCAAAGAGCTGGCGCACGGAAAAACCGCGTTTCTCATCAGTCACCGTTTGTCCACGGCGCGATTGGCGGATCGGATTCTCGTTCTCGATCAGGGGCGGATTGTTGAAGATGGACGTCATGATGAGTTGATAACAAAAAACGGGGTGTACGCGAGGATGTTTGCGCTGCAATCGCAGTATTATAAGTAATGGCAGAACTGATTCATCGTTTTTACTCCAGATAATCCCGCCGCAAAAAATAAGTATAGATGCTTGCCCGATAACATACATAGCCCACAAGATTGAAAAACAATGCTGCTTTTGACGAGTGCATAACATCGGTCAGCCACAGTCTTGATGCTGACAAGCTATCGAACAGTCCGGCGAAATTTACCTGAATGTAAAATGGCACAAGCACGGCCAGAAAAACACAAACATAAAGCGCGCCGATGAGGTGTTGAATTAGACGGTTTTTGACGAGATGCCGAACATCTATATTAAAGAGATAGATTGATTGTGTGATCATAATAATGCCGTTGAGCAGGAAGAGTTGAGGCAGACTGGGCCGCGTTAGATCCGGGAAAATTATTGAAAAAAGACCAATCAGCGCAAAGAGGATCAGCACTGAAGCGGTCCAAATGACCACGGGACACAGAAAACGAAGATCGGCAAAAGTTGAGCGTGATAACGGAAGGCCGTTAAAATAGCGCATACGTTTGCTTTTGACGAAAAAGCCGCCATGAATATTGCCGAGTGAGAACACCGTCACAAGTAAAATGAGCATTTGTGGCGGCACCTGGTTTGCCTCAATGCGCACGCCAAACCAAATGGTGATGAAACAGGCGCTTAAAAGAAAAGTGTAAAACAGGATAGCTGTCTTGTAATAGAGCAATTCGGCCGACAATATTTTAAACATCGTAATCTCCTATTGAAAATAGTTCCGTCGTCTTGAAAAAGTTTTAATACTCAACCAGGCGACAAGAACACTGATGCCGGCAAATAACTGAATATTTCGAACCTCATCCAGCGGATTGTTAAAAAAGAGTAGATCAAACACCCTGGTGAGCGCATTGGGCGCTTTGGTCATAAAGGCGACGAAACCGAGAATTTGCAGTACAACGCCTAGAAGAACGAGGATTTGAAAAATCCGTTCTTTAATCACCTCAAAGTTTTTCAGTTCGCGCAATCGCGGCGTCACCATGTCCGTGAAAATAAAGTAAAGCGAAAAGCCAAAGAGCACGATGGACACATAGCTCAGCAGCTTCCATCCGGTGACGGGATAGTTGGCGTGGCCCTGGATGCCCAGCACCAGGTGCATGACTTTGTAAATGCAGATGATGAGAGCGGCGCTCGCGATAATCATGCCGATGCGCAAACCGCCGATGCTCTTTTGCGATTTTGGCAATCGAGCGATGAAACGATCGCGTTTTTCTTTGGCTTTTAATGATAACCAGTTCTGCACAACGAGAAAAAGAATCAGAGCCACGTAGAATCGGCCGCCGTCATCCAGCGCGTGCTCCAACAATGCGACGCCGATAACCATCATCAGATAAATGGCAAAAAGGATTTTGTTGTACGAAATTTCTGCTTTTAAAATAGGCCACATAGGATTTTTCCATCACATTATTCAACAAACGATGTGCGTGAAAAGTAGGTTATAACGCTGAGACCAAGTGCAAAAATGGCGAGGACGACCATTCGCATCGCCGTCTCCATGGTATAAAATTGATTCTGAAAATGTTGTGAAATCTGCCAGTCGTTAAATGTCAGGGCGTAAATGATAATCACCGCTAAAATCATCATTGGCAGTAGAATCGGGTGCGCTTTTTGAAACAGGCGGCCGATCACAGTATAGCGAAGATCGGCGAGGATGGTCGCAGCCGACAAGAATATCAACAGGCCGGCGGAGATTTGCAAAAGTAAAATCTTGTGGTCGTGCGCCAATGCTCCGGCCCGTACCCGTTCCGCTATATATATTGAGCCCGAATAGACGAGCGTCAGCATCACAATAAACGTCAATCTGAAAAACGAGGCGCTGATAAACGACAGCGGCAGCACCCGCTTGATGCGGATCGATTTGTTTTTTGATTCATGGCTGCCCAAAATTGAACAACACACCGAAACGCAAAAAATCATCACCTGCAGACTGGGGCGAAAGGCGCGGCCGCTAAAGGCGTTCCAGATAAAAAACGGCAGCGCAAAAAGGTAGAATCCAAGCAGAACATATTTTGCGTAATCGATTTCAGATTTAAATAACATCCACATGATGTACCTCGTTAATAACGCACCTTGCTGCGTTCAAAAGTGAAAATTGAAATGATACCTAAAACATTTCCGACGATGAAGGCGTTGATATGGCCCGCCTGCCCGCGAAATGGAAAATGGGTAATCAGCCAGTCAAGAATACGACCGATGTGAAATCCAGAGTTGTTGCCGGCTTTGGCCTGCAGGAACGCCGCTAGAATCGCCAGTTGCAGAATGATAGCGATCAAAATGAGCACCGGCGCAACTTTTTCTCGGGTGATGCCTTTGCGTAATATAAATTCACGAAACAGGTCGCGATAGATATAACTGATCCCGTATATGAACAGGGTAAGGCCGGCGATGAGTAAAATATCGCGCAGTTCCGCCAATTCACTCTTCAAAATGAGTTTTTGCAGCAGCCAGTATAAGACGCCGAACATTGCCATGGAAAAAATGACCAGAACGATCCGGTACAACGCAATGTGACGCAGAGCAATCGGCAACGTCGCATAGCGTCGATTGCGGTTTTCCTTGTTTGCGTTGATAAAGACAAAATATGGCGTAATAAAAGCTGAATAGGACAAGGTAAAATTGATGATGCTATAATTTCTCAAGAGAGCGCTGACCAAAACAACGCCAAGCGCCACAACTATGATCCACAGCAGAATATAAAATTGGTATCGAATTTCTATTCTCAACAATGACCACATGGGACCATCCTCAGTTTAAAAATGTTTGTCGACGTTGATACATCTTTAGGCTCAACATCACAAAAACAAGAGCAATGCCATGTTGAATCACCACGCCGTAGGGTGTTTTATAGAAAAAATGGATCGCGCGTACATCCGCTCCCGGTGACAGCAGGTCACTTATAGTGCCGTCAAAAAAGGTGATAGTCAGTTTGAGGACGAACATCCACAAAATACCGAGCACAAGCGTTTTGGCGAGCATTGGCATCTGTGAATCGCCCCACACATCAAGGCTGATACAATAGGCCGCGTTGGCGGTGAAAAGCAATGCGTTGAGCGCCAAAATACGATACAGCCCTTCGGTCCAAAAGTTCTCCGGAAAGGTCATCCACATGCTGATGCCGTAGAGCAGCAGCGCACCGAGGCCGTACAGCATCTGCGAGTATTGTTTGGCCAAACCGCGTTCCCTTTCAGAGATGGGCAAACCGGCGATCAGTCGTGCACGTTTTTCCGTGAGCTGATTAGTGAACAGCAGATACAAAATCGCAATGGTCAGCGTGTGGGGGAGGGCCGCGCCCCTGTAAAAATCAGCGCGCGCCAGGTTGCTGAACATATTGTAGGAAAAAATAAGTGTCAGAAACAGCATGGCATGCATAAACCGATTATAACGGATGTCGGCCTTGACCAGTCGCCAGATATTTTCCGTCCAAAACGTCTTCATTTATCGTACACCTTTTAAAATGTGAACAGCGATCTCGTCGATGGTCATGCGGCTGTCCTGAATATTTTCAGCATTCAATTCTTTGAGATGACTGATCGTCTCGCCAAAATTGGAGCTGACCACCTGATGATCCGAGCCTTCCGTTTTGTGTTCTACTGTTTTTCTCAGTTGCACTTTTTCATGCATACGAAACGAAATGCGTCGCCAGTTGTCGGTTAAATCGTCCTTGGCGTTGCGCTGGAACACCTGGCCATTGGACAGGAACACCAGTTCGTCCGCCAATCGGCTGATATCCGACAGGATATGGGTGGAGTAAAAAATGGCGCGTTCGCCATCTTCGAGCACCTCAAAAAGCGTGTCAAGAACTTCGGTGCGAACCACGGGATCAAGACCGGCGGTCGGTTCATCCAATAACAAGAGTTTGGGCGAATGCGCCAGCGCCGAGACCAGAGATAATTTTACCCGGTTACCCGTGGATAACTCTTTGGCTTTTTTGTTGAGCGGCAGTTGAAATCGATCCGCCAAGTTTTTCGCCAACTCGTCCGACCAGTTGGGATAAAACTGCGATAAAAATTTCAGATTTTTTTCACCGGTCCAGCGTTCGTAAAACACATGCACATCGCCAACATAGCCGATATCCAGTTTCCACGCCGGTTTGTTGGGATGATTGTCACGGCCAAAGATTTTCATCGTGCCCTTGTCGGCTTTGACGAGACCGGTCAAACAGTGCATGGTTGTGGTTTTGCCGGAACCGTTCGGCCCGATGTAGCCGAGCACCATGCCGGGCTCAAGCGTCAAGTCCAGGGGGCCAAGCATAAACTCGGGGTATTTTTTCACCAAACCGGTGATTTGGAATGCGGAAGACATGGTGTTCTCCTAAATGTTATTTTAGTAGTTTTGCTTTTTATTCGTGTGGAGAAGGGAGAATTGAAAAAGGAGAAAGGAAGCGCCGACGCCTCTGTTTTCCCTTTTCCTTTCTCCTTTTTCCGCTTACGTACTCACCTCCAAAATCTTTTTAATCACCTCCAGCACGTCCTTCCTCGACAAGCCTTCCTCCAATGCGGCCAGTAACGGTTTCTGTAAATTGTCATACAGTCGTTGGCGCGCCATTTCTTTTTTTTGATCTTTTTCAATTCGTGACACGAAAAATCCCTTTCCTCGTCGTGAGTGAATGAGTTCTTCCCGAAGCAGCGCCTCATAGGCCCGCTGCACGGTGATCACACTGACTTTTTGCTCCTTGGCCAATGCGCGAATGGAGGGCAGGCTGAAATCCGGGGGCAGTTCTCCGGCGAGAATTTTAGCGCGCACTTGCCGCACGATTTGACCTTGCAGCGGCTCGTTTGACAAATCTGTGAGATGCAGTATCATGCACACCTCGCATTTTTCTCGTGGTTCTTTCTGATGTCGAAAATCATCATGGTTCTGTCATCCAAAAACTTTGTTTGTCCGTGTTGAGCAGTGGCGTTGAGAATCAACTTGAGAAGGTCTTTTGGCTGTTGATGTCTGTTTTCTTTAATCATCTGCAGCAACCGCTCTTCACCAAATTCTTCGCGATTTTTATTCATCGCTTCGGTGATGCCGTCCGTGTAAAGAAAGAGCCGATCGCCGGCATCAAGATGCATGTGGCCAATATTAAAAGTGATGTCATGTGCCAGACCGAGGGCCGGGGAGCTTTGCGTAAGAAATTCATGTTCGCCATTTTTTTTCACAAGAATCGGGAAATTATGTCCGGCATTGATATAAACGAGTTGCTCCTGCCCGGCATCATAAATGCCATAAAATAACGTGATGAATTTTCCCTTTAAAAACGTGGCGCGAATATGTGAGTTGATAAAATTCATTGTTTCAGATAACGATGAGCCGTTCTTGACTTCACTTTTGATAATGGCCTGAATTTGTGAGATGAGCAACGCGGCCGGAAAACCATGCCCGCAAGCATCAGCAATGACCAGGCCGTAGCGGGAGTCATCAATGCGAAAATAATCGTACATATCGCCGCCGACAAGTTCGCACGCTTCGGAGGCGGCAACAATTGACACGTACTCGTCGGATATGGATGTGGCCGGCAGGAAATTCTTTTGGATTTTCTGGGCCAGCATCAAATCGATGGAATTGTAGGCCCGCTGTGCCACCTGCTCCCTAACAGATGAGCGTGGCACATTTGGGGGAATAACGAATGTCGAATCCTGACGCGACTCGACCAGTCCAGCGTTGATCAGCTCATTATAAGCGCGCTCCACCGTAAAAATGCTAATGCGTTGGCCGCGCGCCATGCAGCGAATCGAGTCCAGCCGTCCACGCAAATCACCGCGGCGAATACGGTCGGCCAGTTGTCGGGCGAGTTGCCGATAAAGCGGTTCGGGTGAAAAGTCTGATAATTGCAGCAACATGATCACGATTCCTAATTGCTCTTAATGTTCCTACTGTACGTACGCAATATATACAGTAGGGTTACAAAAGTCAAACAAATTTTCAAATATTTTTTCATAAAAATACAAATGTCTTGACATACATCTGAATGCCGTTTATTTTTACGCACAAGCTTTTTTCATCGCTATTTTAATGGGAATTTTAAACACTCAGTTAGAGAAGGACATTTAAATGAAAGCTCTTATCACAGCAGGCGGTAAAGGCACTCGACTTCGTCCGTTAACCCACACGCAGAATAAACATTTGCTGCCCATTGCCAACAAACCCATTTTGCACTATGCACTGGAAAAAATGGCGGATGCGGGCATCAAAGAGGTTGGCATTTTGACCAATCAGGAAGGCGAAGAAGTGAAGGCCGCCCTCGGCACCGGCGAACAATGGGGATTATCTATCTCTTATATTCCTCAAGAAGCGCCATTAGGATTGGCACACGTCGTTAAAATTTCACAAGATTTTATCGGCGACGAGCCTTTCATTTTTTATCTCGGCGACAATATGGTCGTCGGTGGTTTGAAGAAATTTATCGACGCCTTTGAACAAGAAGGCTCGAATTGTCACCTGACGCTGTCAAAGGTCAAAGATCCGGAACGTTTTGGCGTGCCTGAACTCAAGGACAATCGCATTGTGTCCATCGAAGAAAAACCGAGTCATCCGAAAAGTGAGTTTGCCGTTACCGGCATTTATCTGTACGATTCGACTATTTTTGAGGCGGTGAATAACATCAAACCGAGCGCGCGCGGCGAGCTGGAGATTTCCGATGCGCATCAGTATCTGCTGGATCACGGTTATGCGATCAGTTATTCGGAAATCACCGGTTGGTGGAAAGATACCGGAAAACCCGAAGATGTGCTGGAAGCGAACCGCTTGCTGCTGGAACATGCTGAGCCATGTATGGATGGCGAGATCGACGGCAATTCCTATGTGACCGGAAATGTCGTGGTGGAAAAGGGCGCAAAAATTATCAATAGCGTGGTGCGAGGACCGGTCGTCATTGGAAAAAATACCATTATCGAAAATACATTTGTCGGACCGTTTACGTCCATCGGCGATAACTGTATCATTCGCAATAGTGAAGTTGAATTTTCGCTGGTTCTGCAGAATGTCGAAATTCTTGATGTCGGCGTGAGAATTGAAGGCAGTTTACTTGGCACTTCGGCCAGGATTGTTAGTTCAACCGGGCGACCACGATCAAACCGGTTTATGGTTGGCGATCAGAGTCTGATTGAAATTCCATAGTGTCATTCAAAAGAAAAAGGCGACATCAATATGATGCCGCCTTTTTTATTGGACTGCTTTTCGTTTCCATATCAGCGATTCGGCCTCGTTTTCAAACGCGGTACGCGAATGACCTTTGCTCAAAAGGTCGTCACCGAGCTGACATCCTCACAACCAACACCCCGTTCCAACCACCAAAAACAACAGCTGCCCGATTTTTTGATTGTATCCTGTAATAAAGCCACTTTTCTCGAAATACAGTCTTTCAATAGAGTCTAGTCTTTGCTGTGTTATTTTTTTACACGAGGCTGAAAGAAGCCACAAGTATGCCACAATCCTGCTCAACAATTATGATACATATTTATCTCTATGTTTTATAATCAAGTAAGGATGCCAAATATTTTTCAAAGAAAAAGCTTTCGTTTCGCCATTTGGAAATACTGTTCAAAAACCGTCATCTAAAAGCAATTTTATAACAGAGTATTATGCTGATTGCAGAAATAAAATCGCCAAGTGCAATAATCATAATATAAAACATAGTGTGAGGAATCCGGCATGGGGGATTGTTCGTAGGCCGGTGTCGGGACTAGTTTCGATGAAAAAAGCTGATCGCAGCGGAATATACGAATAGTGTAAGGATATTCTTAAAAAGGCGCTGACTTTTTGTCACTGCCTTTGTGCATTATTTATTAGATTTGTCAGATGATTCTCAATGACTATTCCATTGATATCAATGTGCTGGTATCGACATCGTTTTTCGAAATGCATTAACGAAAAAAAGGACGATGGAATTTGCATCCCACCGCCCTTGAAAATATTAGATAGCTTTTTTATGGAAACGCTGCTATTCTGAACAATGTCCGGGACCGATCAAGCCGTTATTGTATTGATCGAGTAAACTGGCATAGGATTTTGCATCTTTGCTATCTGTTTTGCCAAGCTTGTCTGTTGGCTTGTAGGTATTAAAGAAATTCGTTGCCCAAACCATTGCTCCATCCACATCTGGAGTTGAAGACGCACCATTCAGCATATTGAGTTCTGCAGCAATGTATTGATGCGCCAGGATATAATAGACGTTGCCACCGGAGGGCGGAGTCCATAGCACCTCATAATAAGTTTGCCCGCTCAGGAAGAATAGCGTGTTTGCTCCGCTTGACAATTGAGCCCAGGTATCATCATAAGGAGCCGGACCTTTGTTCGAATGTGTCTTCCAGTAGCCTTGGGTCAATGTACAGCCATCGCTACATGGAACGCTCACCGCGATCGTCCAGCTATCACTGCCGGTTACACTGTTATCATTCGTTTCAAAGGAAGCAACATTTATAAACTCAAATTCACCGCATTCATTATAAACGATATCCAGTGGATAATTGAATGTCTTGGGCTGATCAGCATAACAAACCGTCCCAAGAGTCCCTTTTTGATCGTCGCTGACGTTAATGCACTCATCCAATTCAGTCGTCGGCGCACCAAAAGCATAAGGCTGAGTCGCGGATCCGCCTTCCACCAGGGGCGTGCTGGTCTCAACCGCAACTGTATTGGTGCCATTGATGGCGCCCACCAGATCTGCAGTATAGCTGCAATTCAGCGTTGCGCCCGCTGCCAGGGCATGTGGAAGTGCACAATCTACTGTAGCAGTAACACCGCCGGCAACATCCGAGATGCTGGTAATCTCTGCATCTAACGGAGTATTGTTGAAAATCGTGATTGTTCCTGTCACTTTCCAATCCTTGTCGGTAAAGGTCGCACCTACTGTAACATCATAGTTCACAGTGAACGTTTGCCCAGTTGACAGCTCCAGCGCTGTCTGGTCACCCACCTTGTCAATAGTCCAATCGTAGGTTCGGGTGTATTCCGTATCAGCAGTTTTGCTAACGGTCAGCTTGTAGTGGAAAACAAAGTTAACGTGGCTGAAATCAGCATACTTAATGCTTCCGCCTGCTATGGGGCAGTGTATGTTGCCGTCCATGGTGGGATGAGAACTTTCTCCGGTGTAGTCGTAATCGTTATAATTTGGGCCTCCCTTGGCGTAAACGTGCTCGATGACGATGTTGTCGGAAACGCTCCAGGTCATCACTTCGCCGCAGGGCCCGTCAGTAAACGAGATGGTAACAGATCCCGTGCCGAGGGCATAGGTGCCGTCAACAGGTGGTTCGATTTTTACATTATAGGCTGTCTCACTTGGAGTATTTCCATCTACAAAAATCGGCACAATACCAACAGGCGAAGATGCGTCCTCGCTGGTGCAGATTGCTGTCACGACCTCCTGCGTTTTTGCATTTATGTTGTTAGGCTCTATGGGATTCTTGTGGTCCCGGCTGCATTGTACAAAAAGAACAACAATCGCCAAAAAGCCCATGACTCTAAAAAAAACAGCATTTTTCTTCATTTCTTTTCCTCTCAATTACGCCAATAATTGATTTTTTTAGTGGTTTTCCCCGTTTGCCCCGCTACCACAGAAAATAAACTATTTTTCTGCTGCGCCTCCTTTCATTGAATAATGAGAATAAAACGAAATAGTGAAATGAACAATTATCATAATAAAATATTCAGGACAACTATGAAGACGACTCCTCGAATCCCAGTCGTGCACGTCTTGGCACATTTTTGCTTCGATCCAAACGACCTGCGAAAAATTCACGCTGTCTTTTGTTTTGATAAGAGAGTCTATGACAGTCAGAAGTATACCACGATGAATCTACTCGTCTCAATCCCCGAATCTACTACTCTCACTGCATGATACTGAACACAGATGTCTTTGTCAACAACATTTTTCAAGTTAAAACTTGAGAGTCCGGCACTG
>CAYSNA010000178.1:0-10490 GCA_964432185.1 uncultured Cytophagia bacterium | reverse complement strand
GTGCATAATTGGTGAAATTCGTGTTCAAAATGAACTCAAAATAATTTTAATAAAATCAGGGTGTAGTTCACAGGATACATACCTAACTCTGTCTATCATCGACAAAACTGTTTATGCTTCTTTTTTGGTGTATTGCCGGATGACCGGGATCAGGCCGATGATCAGCGCGAGATAGACGATAGCGATGGACCCGCCCATCATGGCCGTACTGATTTTGTATGTATTCGGTTCCAGTTTAAACTCGACCGTATGCGTACCGGCCGGCACAACAACACCGCGCAGGATGTGGTTGACTTTGAGAATCTCGTGTTCCTTTTCGCCAATAAACGCTTTCCAACCGGCGGGGTAATAGATTTCGCTCAACACCATCAACGTTTGCGCATCTGTCGTCACCTTCACATCCACATAATTGGGTTCGTAGCGTGTGATTTCGGTGCTCCAGGTCGACGGCGCGGCAATGGTTTCAGTCAGCGGCTTTTCAATGATGGCCACCGAATCCGGTTTAAACGAGGCCTGATTGAGACGAGAAAATCGCGCCAGACGGTCTTCGATGACCTCGGTTTGTCCAAGACAAAAAGCGCGCGGCAAGGCGGCCATGTTGCGGTAAACGACGATTCCCTGCGCCTGATCCTGCGTGATTGGTATCAGATTCGGATGAGTCAGCGCACCCGGCACCAGCACATATTTGGCGTTCAGCATGTTGACGATATTCCAGTTGATCGGGATGCGCGGATCGTTTTGGAATGCTGGATCATCACCTTTTTGCAAACACGCCTCGCGAATATCCTGGTAAATTCGCAGCTTGGCCGGATGATATCCTTCGATGGACTGATGATAATACGACCAGTGCGCCTCGCCGGCCAATTGGCCAAGCGGATAAACGCGATGCGGCTCTTTATCGTTCAGCAAAATTTCGTCGATGTTCGTCTCGGTAAAAATACTGTCCATTTGTGATGTGGGAATGAGATTGGTCATGTAACGTTTATCAATCGGCAGCAGATCGATGAGCAACAACAACACGGCAGCGCCAATAAACAGGCTCTTGTTCAACCAGCCTTTCATATAGGCAAAAACAATTCCGAACGCCGCAGCAACCAGCGCCAGCAAACGAATGGCATCCCCTTTAAGAAGATCAAACCGGGCCGCTTTGAGCATTGGCAGGACCTCGGCGCTGTAATTTTTTATTTCATCCGGACGGGCGAGCGGCAGAGAATTGCGCATGAGCAGCGGCACAATGCCAAGCAGCAGAAAAGCGCCAAACACACCGGCAATGATGTGCAGGGCTTTTTTCTGATCCATCTGGCGAATGCGCGCGGCCAGTTCATGAAGGCCGATACCGGCCAGCGTGGCGTTGGAAAAAACGATGAGCACCACAATCATCACCGGCACACGGAACTTGTTGAAAAAGGGCACCGCATTAAAGAAAAATTGGTACAGATACGGAAAGTGTCGCCCAAACGCCATGAGCGTGGCAAAAATGAGCAGCGCGAGCAGGATTTTCACTTCGGTGCGTTTCCAGCCTAAAATTAATCCAAGGATCGCAAAAATGACCGCGGTGACGCCAAGATAATCCGTGGTTGAGGTGAACGGCATGTGGCCCCAATAGCCGGGAATGGTGCGGCCTTTAAGCTGCGGCACGGCATCGCCGTCATACACTTGCGAGGAATGTCCGCCCCAAAAACGCGGGATGATAAAATTGTACATTTCGCCGGGATGCAGCGACCATTGCGTCGCGTACTCCATATCGAGGCCGGACGAGCCCGCTTCCCCGGTGCCGCCGCGGATGGAATATTTTGAATATTCGCGCACCTGCAGGGAGTTAAACGCGGACATGGCGACGCCCAGAACCATACCGACAAGCACCAATCCGACCGCTAACGAGGCGCCGGCTATGTGTTTGTTCAAAATCATCTGCACGATTTTCACCGCGCCAAAAAAGGCCAGGGCGAGTCCGAGATAAAAAACAATCTGATAGTGTCCGGCCCGTACGGCGATGCTCATGGAAATGGTAAAAAGGGCAAAATTCAACAAATTGGCTTTTTTCAACAAGCGTAAAAAGAGATAAAGTACAAGTGGGATGCACATGATGGTTTGCACTTTGGAGTTGTGCCCGGCTTCCAGCTTGCCGATGAGATCGGGCCACCAAATGAACGCCAGCGCCGCAAACAGCGCCGCGCCAATATTCAAGCGCCAAAACAGCAACAGCATCATCATGCCAAACGCGCCGAGCAGATAATAGATCGGCTGCCACTTGAAGATTTTGCCGAGGCCGTCAATGAGCAAACGAGCCGGTTGATCGAAAGGCGGGCGCAGGGAAATAAGATGCGCCGGCATACCGGAGAAAACATTGTTCGCCCACAGCGGTGTGTAGCTGTGTTCTTTTTTCGCCTCCAAAATGGACTGCGCATTGCCCTTCCAGGCGATGATGTCCGTGCTCGGCGGCACTTTGTTTTCAAAAACAATCGGCGCAAAATAGATCAAAATGAGCACAAAGACAGCGCCAAGCGCCAGCAGCACCTGTTGTGTGGGCGATAGACTAATTTTCTTATTTTCCTTTTTTGGCGCGGGCGTTGATTTTTTCTTGTAATCTTTTTTTGCCATGAGATTGCCTTTTGACTATTTTATCAAAAATATAAAGTCATCGCGAGCGATCCCGTGTTCTCTTCTGAAGAGCGTGGCGATCTTCCTTCGCGGAGATTGCTTTTTGGCAGGAGATTGCTTCAGGCGTCCGCAAAGAACGCGGAAACCTTTGCAATGACTTTTCTTATTTATAATATTTCTTTACAAATCCGGTAAACTCGTCCTGGCCCAAAAGCACGCGCCGGATAAAGGCGATGGTAAAGCCGAGGCCGTATCCGGAAATTTGCAGCGGCATGACGATGGGCACAAGCAAACCGGCTTTAATATTTTTCCATAAAATGGCGGCGTGAGCGGCGGACGCCAGGACTGCCAGAAGACCCAGCAGTGCAAAAATTTTCCATATGGCAAAAACCGATGGAAAAAGCAGCGCCCAGAACGTGAATGCAATGATGAACCAGAATCCGACCGCCGGGGCAAAATGCAGCGGCTCGAGCATGGCCGAATCCATTTTGTATAAATTGATGCGCGCGACGCCCCAGTTAAAAACCTGGCGGTAAAACTTTTTCAGCGACGTTCGGCGTTTGTGATAAACCACGGATTCCGGAATATAAACTACTTTGGCGCCGCTCTTGATGATGCGATTGCTGAACTCGATATCCTGGCCGTGACGCAAACTGCCGAAGCCGCCAATCTGTTCATACAGTTTACGATGCAAGCCCATGTTAAAACTGCGCGGATAAAATTTTGCCAGCCGTTTTTTCTTGCCGCCGCGCATACCGCCGGTCGTCAGAAACGAGGTCATCGAATAGTTGATCGCCAGCAGCAGCGGCGGGAAATCCGCGCGTGCGTCATCGCGGCCGCCATACGCCAAAACGTCGGAATTCTCATCAAACGTTTTTTTGATCAGGCTCAACCAGTTGGCCGGCGCGGTGCAATCGGAATCAATAAAAACGAACACATCACCCTGGGCCGTTTGCATGCCGAGGTTCCGTGCCGCGCCCGGACCCTGATGATTTTGTTTGACAAATTTCAGATCGATCGTCGACGTTTTGCTGAAATCGTACATCCAGCCATCCGTGCCGTCGGTGGAACCGTCGTCAACGATGATCACTTCAAATTGATTTTTCGCCAAATCCTGCGATTCGAGCGACATCAGCAGCTCTTCAATCTCATCCTTGCGGTTGTAGGACGGGATGATGACGGAGAGGACGTTATCAACACGATCCATCTACTCCCACCCCGTATATTTTTTCACCACATAATTATCAGCTTCGGATCGAGTTTCGGTAATCATTTCGCCCAAAAGGCCGATGGAAAAAAACTGCACACCGACAATGACCATCAACAACCCCAAAAATAACAGCGGACGTCGACTGAGATGCGCATCAAAAAGAAGCTTTTGCGCCGCCAGAAAAACGAGAATGACAAAACCGCCGAACGAGGATAACAATCCCCACGACCCAAAAAGATGCAGCGGCCGTTTTTTATAACGCGTCAAAAACGTGATGGTGAGCAGATCAAACGCGCCGCGGGTGAAACGCGCCACGCCGTATTTGGACTGGCCGTATTGGCGCGCGTGATGCGTGACCGGAATTTCGGTCACCCGATAGCCGTTGCGATGCGCGATCACCGGCAGATATCGGTGCAGCTCGCCGTAAACGTTCATGGTTTTCACCACTTCGCTGCGATAGGCTTTCAGCCCGCAGTTGAAATCGTGCAAACGAATGCCGCTAAAAATAGAAGTAAACAGATTATAAATTTTTGACGTTTGGTTTTTTATGAACGGATCGTGCCGCACTTTTTTCCAGCCGGACACCAGATCGTATCCTTCGTTCAACTTGTTGATGAGATTGGGAATTTCGTTCGGATCATCCTGTAAATCCGCATCCATGGTGATGACGATATCACCTGCCGCCATTTTGAACCCGGCGGCAAGTCCGGCCGCTTTACCGTAATTTTTGCGAAACTGGATGAGTTTGGCGCGCGGATCAGCCAGGTGCAGTTGTTGAATAATGGCGGCCGAATTGTCAGTCGAGCCGTCATCCACAAAAATGACTTCAAAGGATTTGCCGAGATCAAGCAAAGCCGATTTGATACGTTGAAACAGCTCGGCCAGCGATTCTGCCTCATTGAGCAACGGAACGACGACAGACACATCAATGTGCGGATCTGATGCCATACTCATAGCCTTATCTTTAAGACGTCTTGTGGTATCGATACATAAAAATCTTTTGCCGACATGGGCTCGTTTATGACCAGGCGGTCATAAAAGATGGTCAGCGACTCTTTTTCATTCGGCCGGGTAAAACGGACCAGGCGCGGCAAACGAACGCCATTAATAGTGCTAAAATGCTGGTATTCTTCAATGCGTAGGGTGCGGCCGTTAAAATCTTTTATCACCACTTTGGAGATCAGACCAAATTGAGTGTCGAGCGTATAATCGTAAAAAATACTGTCGGCGATGCCGATGACATGCAGCTCATTGTCCTTCATTTTGACTTTGGTTGTGGACATGTTTTTCAACGTGGCAAGGCCGGACATGGACTGCATCATTTCCTCAAAGGTCAAATCAAAACCGAGAAATGATTTGAGGCGCAGGGTATCCGTGTTATCGCCGACGTAGGCGATATTTTCCATGGGGGAGTAAATGAGGAATTCGCGCGGATCGGCGAAAACGATGCCGACGTCGAGGCCAAACACCGCTTCAACGCGGACGTAAAGAGAATCCGGATTTTTCAGATTAACGACGGCAGAGCCGGAGAAAGATTGTCGTGGCGATTGCAGAACCAGTTTGCCGCGTCCCTGCAAGGTTTTGAATTTTTGGTGATTTTTGTGCAAAATTTCTTCAATGATGGCGATGCGGGATTCGTTCGGTTTGATGACGGGACCTTTGGTGGCGCAGGCGGTAAAGAGCATCAGCGAGAGCGCCACGGCAAGCAGGGAAAAATGGGGAACTCGATTTTTATTCAAACGAAACACAGGCATTATTCTGCTTGTTCCAGTTTCTCTAAAATTCCAATGCGTCTGTCATCGAGTTTGTACGCTTTGCGCCAGAGCTCTTGCGCCAAAGCCTGTTGACCGAGTTTGTCATAAACATCGCCCAGATGCTCGATGACTTCGGGGGTATCCGGGCTGCGTTCGAGCGCCTGCTCGATATATAATTTGGCGGTTTGATAATCGCCAAGCTGATAATGAATCCAGCCGAGTGTGTCGAGATACGGCGCGTTGTCCGGGTCCGCGGCAACGGCGCGTTTGGAATATTCAAGCGCTGTATCCAGATTTTTGGCCTGTACGGACAAATGGTACGCATAGTTGTTTAAAATGATTGGGCTGTCCGGATTGGCCTTGAGCAACTGCTCATAGAGCCGTTCGGCGCGGTCGTACTGTTTGAGTTCGTCATAAGCGCCGGCGAGCGACAGGGCAACTTGATCGTTCTTGGGATCGTGTTCCAAAGCAGTGACAAAATAGGAAACGGCTTTGGCAAATTTTTTCTGCCGGCTCAGCAGCGTACCGACGTAATAATGGATTTCCGCATCTTTGGGAAACTTGGTCGCCGCTTGCTCAAAATTGCTCAGCGCCTGATCCAGACTATCCATCTGCATGTAGGTCAAACCGCGCAGAACCCATAAATGCGACAAATCATCGCGGAGCTGCAGTGCTTTGTCAAAATAGGTTATCGCCTGGTCGAGTTGGTTCGAGATAAAATGAAAACGACCGAGCGTTGTGGGCACGCGCCAGTCATCGCCATGCGATTCCATAAGCGGCTCAATATTTTTGATCGCCTGCAATGTGTCGCCTTTGTCCACAAGCAGATAGGCAATTTCGATCCGCGCGCCGACATATGTCGTATCGTTGTCCTTTAGCGGTTCATAAAGCGCAATGGCGTCATCCCAGCGCTCCTGCTCGGCATAAATTTCACTGAGCGTTCGGCGCGCGCGATAGAACGACGTTTTTTTATCGATGGCCTGCTGAAATGTATTGATCGCTGACACCGTATCTTTTTGAGTGATTTGCAGCGCGCCAAGAGCAAGATAGGCTCGCTCCGATAGCGGATGATCCTTGACAGCTTCCTCGTACACGTTCATGGCGCTCGGAACATTTTTATTCCGATAATAATATTGCCCCAACTGCAGCCGAAGCGACAAATTCTCCGGATCTTTTGCCACCAGTTTTTCATACAGGGCGATGGCCGCATCCCAGTTTTTATCCTTTTCGTAAATTTTTTGCAGTTCGGCGCGGGAATCTTCAAAGGCCGGATTCTGGTCCAACGCTTTTTCATACCAACTGATCGCCCCGGCTTTGTCGCCCCGAGCGTTGCTCGTCATGGCGAGCGCCAGGTACGTGGCTTCAACTTTGGGATTTCGTGATTGAATATCGTGATAAACCTCTTCGGCTTGGTCAAACGCTTTGCTGCGCAAAAACAGGTTGCCGACGCCGATGAGATAAGACGGATCGTCCAGACCGGATTTGACCATCTGCTTGTATGTTTTGATGGCGTCTTTGGGTCGATTGGCAATAATTTGCAGGGAGGTCAGATGAAACAGCGATTCAACGTCGTTTGGACGAAGCTCGATGATATCTTGAAAAACCGCCATCGACTGGTCATATTCCTTGTTGGCTTCATAAGCGGCGGCCAATAAATAGAGCGCATCAAGATTTTCCGGATCCAGGCGTAAGGCTTTTTTGACCAGCCGAATGCTGACATCCGCTTTTTCGAGAAGATAATAATTTTCCGCCAGAGCCAGATAAATGCCCGGAGAGGAGGAGTCGAGCTCGGCCGCTTGATGATATTGCAGCAACGCCTCATTTGGATCTTCCAACAGCTCTTTGATGGCGCCCTCGATGATATAGTTCATCGCGGCTTTATTGTATTCCGGCGCGGGTTTGCTCTGTTGTGACAGCTTTCGGCTGCTACTGCACGCGGTGAGCAGCAGACCCATCACTATCACATAGATATATGTCGAAAACAGTTTGGTCATGGATTCTCGTCTCTAAAAATCAAGCGGCAATATATTATTATTTTGACTTTTTAACAAGTAAAAACTCGGCGTTCTGTAGAGCTAAAACCAATAATTTCTGTAATTTGTTCCATATTGATTTTAAAGAGTGATTTCAAATTCGATATTAATTTTTTATATTGACGGCACATCCATAATAGGCGGATTTGACGTGACTGAAACGAATACCAGACATATTCAAGTATTTGCCGACTGCCAGGCCATCGTCTGCGATTTGGACGGCACCCTCTATCTTGAAAACGGACCCATTCCCGGTGCGCGGGAATTTTTGCATCGCGTTGTGCGCTCCGGCAGACAACTCTATTACTTTACCAATAATACGTCGGTTTCGCGACAAAAATGGATCGACAAACTGGCGGCGTTTAATTTTCCGGTAGAGCCCAATCAATTGATGACCTCCGGCGATTGCGCCGAAGCCTATTTAAGGCGGCACCAGCTCCTGCCGCGCATCTATCTTCTCGGTAATGCTGATTTGAAAGCCGAGTTTTCCGAACGCGGATTTGAATGTCTTGACGACGACGACGCCCTGCAACATTCACCTGACGCCATCGTTCTCAGCTTTGATACGGAATTGACCTATCAAAAAATCTGTACTTTTTATGATTTGATTCTGCGCGATGTTCCCTACATTGCCACCCACCCGGACACGTTGTGCCCGGTAACGCGCACAACGTTTAAGCCCGACGTCGGTTCGTTTATGAGTTTATTCGAAACCGCCACCAAGGGACGGCGGCCGGTCATTGTGGGCAAACCGACAACGGAGGCGGTTCAGTACATCGGCGAAAAAGCGCAACTGCCGACATCCAAAATTGCCTTTATTGGCGACCGATTGTACACCGATATTCGGATGGCCGTCACTTCCGGCATGGTGAGCGTTCTGGTGCTCAGTGGCGAAACAACCGCGGCAATGCTGCGCCAATCGCCGGATCAGCCCAAAATTATTGTGAATTCCGTGGCCGACCTGTCGGTCTATTTGTAAAAAAATGGCCCGCAGAGGATCCGCTCATGCTTTCAAACTTTCTATTGCATAACTTCAAGAGAGCATCATGAACACGCCACTTCACATTGTTGACATTCTTGTTTTGCTGACCTATGCGGCCGTTCTGCTGGTCATGGGCATTTATTATTTTCGCACATCCAAAACATCGACGCAGTTCATGGTGGCGGATCGGACCATCCCGGCCTGGGCGGCGGGTCTGGCAGTGATGAGCGCCTACACCAGTTCCATTTCCTATATTGCCACGCCGGGCAAGGCCTTCGACGACAATTGGCACCCGCTTATTTTTGCGCTGTGCATTCCACCTGTCGCCCTGTTCGTTAATCGCGTTGTCATCCCGTATTACCGAAAAATGAGAATGATTTCGGTTTATCAGTTTCTCGAAGACCGCCTCGGCGCCTACGGCCGTATCTATGCCGCGTTTTCATTCGTGCTTTATATGATCGGTCGAGTTGCTGTTATCCTCTACCTGGCGGGATTGCTGCTTTCCTCTTTTGTCCCATGGAATCTCGTCAGCATCATTATTCTCATCGGTCTCATCACCATCATGTACACTATGCTCGGCGGCATGGAAGCGGTGATCTGGACGGACGTGATGCAATCGGCAGTGATGATTATCGGTATTCTTTTTTGTGCCGGCTCGCTCACGGTCGCCGTCTTTAGCAAACCGGATTTTCTCATTCAACACGCTTTCGATGCTGACAAATTTAGTTTTGGCCGCTTGAATCTTTCACTAACGTCCAGAACGATCTGGGTGATGGTAATTTACGGCTTGACGGAAAATTTGCGCAACCTCATCGCTGATCAGAATTATGTGCAGAAATTTGTCTCGGTTGCGACAGAGGCGGAAGCGAAAAAAACCGTGTGGATTGCCATGTTGATTTACATTCCGCTGACAGCGGTTTTTCTCTACATCGGTACGGCGTTGTATGCGTTCTATTCGCCCAGCGGTGTTGAGCTTGGGGCGAACATCGTGAAAGGGGATCAGATTTTCCCGCATTACATCGCCACGCAATTGCCCGTCGGATTAAAAGGATTGATCATCGCAGCCATTCTTGCGGCGGCCATGAGCACCGTGGATTCGGCGCTCAATTGTTCGGCCACAGTGCTGCTACTCGATTTTTACAAGCGTTATGTCAATCCGCACGTAAGCGACGAGAAAAGCATCAATCTGCTGCGCGGCGCCAGCCTGCTCTGGGGGCTTTTGGGCATTGCGTTCGCTCTGTTGATGATTCGGGCGCAAAGCGCTTTGGATGTGTGGTGGCAAATCTCCGGAATTTTTGGCGGCGGGATATTAGGTTTGTTTTTGCTCTCGCTTTTGCGCGCAAAACTTGCTGTCTGGCAGGGCGTGACGAGCGTTGCGGTCAGTATCGTGCTGATCAGTTGGGGTACGTTTGCCCGGGGGCTGCCGCAGAATCTGTTCTGGCTGGAGTGCCGTATCGATCCCATTTTGATGGGCGCTTTGGGAACCGCCGGATTATTGCTGACCGCGCTGGTTTTTCATGTTTGGAATAAAAGCACGTTGAAAAAGGTGTCGCACACCTGAGTGAGGTGTACGACACATCAAAGACATTATTTCATCAACAACATGCGGATGGTGCGTTCGACGCCATCCCCCTGCAAACGCGCAAGGTAGAGACCGGAACCGAAGCTTTCACCGGATTCATTGAGTCCATCCCACAGGAGACTATAATTCCCCGGCTGCATCACCTCATTCACCAGTTGACGAACGGGCTGGCCCATCGAGTTGTAAATCGTCAGGGTGATATCCGAGGTCGTCGGTACAGAAAAATCAATGGTCGTTGACGGATTAAACGGATTCGGATAGTTTTGTTGCAGCCTGAAAACTCGTGGTAAACCGAATGCGGCCATCTCGACACCGACGGTGCTTTGCG
>CAYSNA010000177.1:10283-10529 GCA_964432185.1 uncultured Cytophagia bacterium | reverse complement strand
ATTGGTGCGGACGAGAAGGAGTGGGAAGCCTGGGGAGAAAAAGTCGAACAAGAATCCGAGGTGTGGGCGCTAGGTTTTGCGAACGACCTTGTCACCTCGCTCACCGGCCATTCCATCGAAGAGTTGAATGCACAGAGCGCAACTGTGGCGACATTGCGCGAGAACATCCAACACGCCGACGATGTCCTGGCGCGTGCGCTTATCAATCAGGATATCGATACCTATGCAAAATACATTGCGGATGAT
>CAYSNA010000177.1:0-10263 GCA_964432185.1 uncultured Cytophagia bacterium | reverse complement strand
CAATCCTCCCATGCACGGCGAAATAACGGGCAAAACCGCCTATCTTGATATGATGCGGGATGATATTCAACGCGGCGTCAAATTTCATACATTCAATTCGCAGATCATGCAGGTTTGGCAATGTGGAAAGGATATTTACGAAATCGGCTCGTTCGCTTTTTCGATCACAACGAAAGAATCTTCGCAACCGTGGGTGGCAAACGGGTATTCGTTTTCCATTTGGCAGGATATTGATGGTCAGCTCAAGGTGATGTATACGATTTATACGACCGAGTCACATCCAAGCATGAAATGATCGGAGGCGTAATGAAAAAAGGAATTTTGATGATGATTTTCTGTCTAGTCGTGCCGCTTGTTGCGCGAGAGGATAGTGACTCTTTTCGCGAAATTCTCAAACCTTATACCGATAAATTTGGGCAGCTCTTGCAGCAAAACAGGTTTGAAGAATTACTCGATTTTTATGATGAGAATGTGACGCTGATTCGCCCGTTTTCGCCGCCAATCAAAGGACGTGCGGCCATGCGCCAGGAGATGAAAATGCTCATGGAGATTGGCTATCGCTATCACTCACTGAGCGGCGAGTCGATAGAAGTGTGGGGCTGCGAGAATCAGATTTTCGAACGCGCTACGATTGCATTTTCATACTCGACACGCGACGAACCGACACCAAAATCATATTACGGTTCAAACGTGACAATCTGGAAAAAACAAGCTGACGGCTCCTATAAACTTTATTTTAGCCTGTGGAACCTGGATTTTAATCCATGGGAACATTAAGGGGATAATTATGAAAAAATATATTGTCTTTATGCTTTTCTTTTCTCAATTTCTCGTGGCGAAAACGCCATTGGAAAGCACCCGGGAAAAAATTGAAATCCTGAAACACCAACGACAAAACGCTGTTTTTGAACGCGACTATAAAAAAGCACTGACCTTTTTCACGGAAGATATTCTTATTCTGCCGGGTCTGCAGCCACCCATTCAGGGCAAAGCCGAACTGGAAAAAATGTATGAAAAAGATCAAAAGAATGGAGTGACGTTTCACACCATTGGTAGCACTGTTCAATCCGACTGGTTATGTGGTGAGGATTATTATGAACGCGGCACATGGAGCATGAGCGTCACCTCCAACCAGAGTGACAAACCGGCGGCATTTCTCGGTTCCTATTTTCAAATTTGGCAAAAGCAAAACGACGGCTCATACAAAATAAAATTTAACATCTGGAATTTGAACCATCAGCCGTGACAAACGTATTATTCTACAGATATTTTGTGCAAATCCTGTTCTGACGGGAATGTCGATTTTCTTCCAGCGTTGTTTTGTCTTGACAGGATTTCTGCTCCAACTTGTGATGACCAATGTGCTGAAATATTGCGGTAGAATAATTTTACCGGACTTTAGTGTTTTATAGTCAGGTATATCCTGGAGCAAGTTGCGATAAGAACAACCGCTTGGACATTGATGGATTTTTTTCAACATGATGGTAAAATCGACGCAATAAAAGTTGTTGGAGTGTGTTTAAAAAGCAAGAAAATGGAGTAACGAATTGCATTTTCAAACGTCTCATTTATGACGATTTTTGAAATTCACGTCGTCATCCTCCGTTTGTTGTTCTGAAAAAAAATCGAAAATTTCAAAAAATAATTGAGAAATATCGAATAAAATTTGCACCTTTTGTGTACTAGACTGAAAATCGGGTCGCCACCTTTTAGAGCATTTTATTGAGAGAGTCATGAAAATTTCCCGGGAAGAAGCTGAAAAGCTTATTGACGCATCGCAGGTGTTATCCACCAGCGTGAATCAGGAAGAAAAGCAGATCAAGATTCGCATGCAGTTGGCAAATGACCAGGCATGTGTTATCACATACGATCGCAAAACGCACACAAAAAGTTACCAAATTGACAAGTGATCTGATGATTCAATGCGAAGAAAATAATGCGGCGCTGCCATATTGTCCGCACTGCCACAAAGAGATTGAAAAAGTTTGGTTTCGCGAGTTATCCGGATTTTTGGGGAAACGATATATTTATTTTTGCCCGTTTTGTCGCGCCGTGCTCGGCGTTTCCCATCGTAAGGGATTTTGGATGGGATAAAACACCCCGGTGCAAACCGATGATCCGGGGTGTTTGTGATTTTTTTACTCACCGCAACAACGTCATCTTGCCCACGCTCTCAAAGTTGTCCGTTACCATTTTATAAAAATATAATCCGCTGGCCACCGGCTCACTGTTTTCATTTTTTCCATTCCAGGAAATGTTGTGGGCACCGGCTTGTTTTATTTCGTCCACCAGGGATTTCACCAGCCGCCCGGTCGAATCATATATGTTGATTTGGACAAATGCCGTTTCGGCGAGCTCGTACTCGATCGAGGTGTAGGGATTGAACGGATTGGGATAATTTTGCAATAATCGATAGCGTCGCGGCTGAAACTCTTCACTCTCCTGAACAAAGTCTGTCCCGGCCTCGACAACCGTAATGCGCTGATTTGCTTCTTTATTCAACAGAATTTGTTTTTTGCCTGATGGCCAGTTGATGATGATAGAATCAACGCGAGTTGCCGCGCCGAGACCAAAATGCTGCACCAGACTATTTTGTGCGGCATGCCCTGAAGACGCTGAAATATGTCGAAGTTGCGTATGGCGTTGACCGTTGACCGTCGTCACAATTCGAACTTTGGCGCCAAGCGCGGAACGGTTTGAGGTTTGGTTGCCGGCGCAGCGGATTTTGAACCAGTTGTTCTTTTTGACGACATTTTCATAAAGGAGTGACTGCTGATCATAGCTGCTGATGACGAGATCGAGCGCGCCGTTATTGTCCTTGTCTCCCCAGGCGACAGCAAGCGCATTTCCACCGTGATAGATAAATTCGTCCATTTCTGTTTTGGAGAACCGTCCGAAACCATCGTTGGTGTAAAAGAGATAAGAATTTCGATTGACGACAAAAAGATCAAGATCGCCGTCATTGTCATAGTCGGCCCAGCCGCTGCCTTTGGAAATTTTGTTGTCCGTGCTGATGCCCGGCGCCGCCACTTTGCTGAAAGATCCATCACCATTGTTATGATACAGGCAGTTCGGCATGTCGTAATTGACGACAAAAATATCCATCCAGCCATCGTTATCATAATCGCCCCAACTGCAACTGACGGCTGACCCGGCGTTTGCTTCGATTCGGCTTGCACCGACGAGAGCAAATTCACCCGGACGAATTTGCTCGTACAAATTGTCCGGACCCTGATTGGCCAGATAGATATCAACATCGCCGTCGTTGTCAAAATCGCACCAGCCGCAGTTGTAGGTGCGCAGACTTTTGGCGCCGGTTACAATATCTTTGGATTTTGTGAAATAGTGCGTGCCGCCATTATTGATGTACAAAATATTCGGATATTCTTCACTCACTTCCGTCACATACAAATCAAGATCGCCGTCGTTGTCAAAATCCGCCCACGCACTGTTGCGATAGTCACCATAATCCTCAACGATATTGCCCTCGATAATTTTCGCAAACGTGCCATCGCCGTTGTTTTTGTAGAGACTGTTGTAAACATCCTTAACACCATTGGAGACAAAACAATCGATGTGGCCGTCATTGTTGTAATCGGCCCAAGAGGCAGAGCGGGATGGTTCATCATCTGTCACAATGCGGCCGCTGGTGATGCGGCGAAATGTGCCATCCTTGTTATTTTTGTACAATAGATTTGGGCCGTCATTAACGAGAAATAAATCGTCATAACCATCCCCGTCATAATCCACCCAATTGACGCCAAAAGAGGCGGCAATGGGCACCTCAAAGCCGTCCAGAATTTTCGGCACAAAAGTGATCGGTTTGTTCGTTGTTTGCAAAATGCCGTCAGAGGCGGTCCCGGCATAGACATTCACGCTGTTGTTCGAATGGAGGCAAAGCACCTCTGCATTTTGTTTCTCGGAGGAAAAAATCTCTTTCCAGGTTGAGCCGTTGTTGCGCGATACGTCGGCAAAATGAGAACCGGCCAGATAAACCGCTCCGTTTGGATCCGTGGAGACGCACAGCATGGTGCTGGAGGCGCCCAGTGCTCCGCCGGAATCCGGCGTCACATTAACAAAGGTGTCACCGTAATCGGGTGAGAGCATCAGACTGGAAAGCGTGTAGGTACCATCACTTTGTTTGATGGCCGTGAGTTTGTAAATGTGGCCAAAACGGTCGACCGCAAGTCTCGCCACGCCGGAGCTGTTGTAGGGGATATCCGGTGAATAGGCCCACTTGTCGCCTTTGTTAAAGGAATAATACAAACGTCGAATACGATCGATCTCCGACGTGGAATACCCGAATACCAGGCCATCAGATGCGGCGAACATTTTCCCAACCTCAAACGGCAGAGAAGTGGGAATCCAGGCCACCCCAAAATCATCCGTTCGATAAAAATATTTTTGTCCGGTGATCCATACATAAACGGTGTTCCGCGTTTTGTCCACATCAAATCCAGCGGGTTTGGAGAAATCGCGAATTTTTTTCCACGTCCGTCCCGCATCGCGCGTCTCATAAAGAAAACTGGACACGATGGTTGTATCGCTTGCCTCGCTGTAACCGAGCAAGAGCCAGATACGATCCGGACCAACCATTTTAGCATTCAGATAGCTGGCCGGGTGATTGAAAATACTTTTGTCGATCTCCGTCCACGTGCTGCCGTTGTTTTGCGATGCCCAGAATCGCGCATATTTTTTATCAATCCCGGTGACGCAAAACAGTTGGTTTGTCGCCGGATTGAGCACCGTATGAATTTTGGCATTGTTTGGCGATATATTGCTAAACGTGGCGCCGGCATTTTTTGACACAAATACACCGTCCGAGGCGACAAAGATATCGTTGGCGGAATTTACCACAAAGCCAAAAATCGGCGCACCCACATCCACAGCGCTCCAGGTTTCGCCGTTATTTGATGACATGAACGATGTACCGCGAATCGGCAGCGTGCTGGTCGAGCCGGCGCCGAACAGGACTTTGTTTTTTGATTCGTAAAACGAGTGAACGAAAGGCAGCGTGGTCGTCGTCCAGGATTGCCCGAGCGTCGTTGATTTGAGCACCTTGCCGGAACGTTCGCCAACGGAAACGAAAATAGCGCCATCAGCAGCTTGAAATACGGTACGGATCGGCGCGTCCGCTTCAAGAATTTGCTTGAATTCCCCCGGCGTCTCCGAGTTGACATATAGTTGAGTGTTGCCGTATACAAAAATTTCATTTTGCGCACCCAAGACGACGCGCGTGGCATTGCCGTTAAACAGCGACGATACAACTGTCCATTCTTCACCCTGATTTTTTGACACATAAAGCCGCTCGTTGGCGGCAAAATACAGCGTGCCGTCCACGGCAATCGCCATTCGTTCTAATCGTAGCCCATTGATGGTCAACGGCAGGCCGATCCACGATGTGCCTTCATCATCGGACATATAAATTTTGCGGCCCTGACTTTCAGTGTACAATCTGGCGTCGTGCCCAAATTTAAAAGTGGCGGCATTGTTAAATATTGGCGCCCAGCTCACGCCCATATCGGTTGATCTGGACAATGTTTGATCGAATACGGCATAAAGATGATTAGATGGATCTATTGCCAGTGGTTCAATTATTCCCCCATACGGTCCCTCCAATTTGTGCCAGGGAGTTTCCGCTTCCAGTTGAGAAAAAAGTAAGAGCCCCCAGACAAATAGAACGAGAAACGATTTCATTTATACCTCAAATTGTGCTGTTCAGAATTGCATCAACGTTGCAATACCGTGGTGTGTAGATTTATACTGGCATTAAAGAGGTGTGCGTAATTTTCTTTTCTTGCGGAAAAGGCAGGATGTGCAGTCTACTTGAAAAGATTGTCGAGGATAAAGGCTGTCGTCAACCTGAATTGCTCATCCATCAATGAGCTCGAAGTCACGAAGGTTGTTTTTATAAAAGTTTCCGACTCGCCTGAAACTTGAATTGGATCCTTGTCTGTTGAGCAAACTCTTGAAATATGTTTGTTATGGCCAGGTTTTCAGAAAAGTGAAAGCGAATAATCCATATTAAAAATCCTCAAAGATCAAAGCCGTCTTTGAGGATGAGTTGATTTTGTGTGATGTGATGACGTGAAAAAATCTTTTATTTTACAGTAAAGCTGATTTTTCTGATGCCAACGGCCCTGGAATTGTTATCCTGGACTTGCAGGCCGAGCATATAGGATCCAGGGGCCAGATCAAGATTGACGTCCTGTTCTACTGTGCCGATTTTTTCAATCTCTCGCTTGTTCGGTTTGCTGATGCTTCTTGTCGTCGAATTTTTGATAATGTCGCGCATGTTCGCATCGTAAATGACATAATCTTCCTTGTATGACAGTTGCACGCGCCCATCTCGTTCGGAGGTCCCCAGCTCGGTCACCGGGATGACGTAGCGGAACGCCGCGCCTTGATTTTTATTCACATACTTCACGGTAAAGTTTGCCATAAATTGCTGGCCGCGCGGCGGTGAATATTGAAAATAAAATCCGGGATTGTAAATATATTGCGTGTGCAAATAGCGCCAGCGGTTCCAATCCTGCTGTTTGGGGCGCGAGCGCATGGTATGCCCGTCCAGCGAGGAAATGACAATGGAGCGGCCAAAAATGTTCGTCACATTCGGGCGGATGTAGAATGTGATTCTGTCATATTCGGGATAGTGCCAAAACTCACCGTCATCCGCCACGGTGCGCTCCTGAGGTTGGCCGAATTTAATATAGATTTCACCGCGCGCATCCCAGGGCGCATAGTGAAAATTATCCAGGCTGTCGAAATAAGAAAAGGACTCGCGCGCAAAACGAACGCGATAGTCGAATTCCTGTTTTTCTTCATTCAGCTCCGTTGTGGGCGTAGGATCGCGCTTTTTCCAGAATATGCGCAGCCATTCGTTTTTGCCGGCGTCGTCCAGCGTGGAATAGACATCAAAAGTATCGGACGGCAGAATATGCCATAAACCGAAATCGCGCAATTGGCTTGCGCTCCAGTTGTCATCCTGGCGTGTCATGGATTTGTACTGCTCAAAACGATGTTCGGCAAAAAAGTTTACCCGGTCATCCTTGGGATTGAAACGGCGTCGCGTCGTGGCTTCCGGATCGGTTTCAACGTCAAAATCGCCGATGGCATCTTCGGCATATACAGCTTCATCCGGCAGGTCGTTGGCGCCTTCCAGATCAGCGATGATGTTGTCGGTTTCCGCATCAAATTCAATATGGCCTCGCAGTGATTTGAGCACCGGCAGCGCACGCCGGTCCTCCAGACGTCCCAATGCCATGGCCGCCTGGTAGCGGGTTTCTTTTTCATCGTCTTCGAGCTGGGTCCGCAAGAATGAATAATACTGGTCGCCGCGCTGCGAAGCCAGTTTTTCGGCCAGCACAATTTTATGCTGAACTGCATCATCGAGCCATGTGCTTTGCGGGAATTTGCGTTCCAGCGTATTAAAGGCGAGATAGGCGTCCTGGCTATTGCCGTTTTTTTCCAGACAGTAGCCAATCCAGAATTGCGCCTCTTCGGTGTACTGGCTGTCCGGATATTCATCAACAAGCTGCTTGTACAGTTCGGCGGCAACATCCCATTGTTGATTGAACGACCGCTTTTTGGCCTCAAGATAAAGTCGATGCGCGCTGTCTGCCTGAAATGCCGTCGACACTGTTATCAGGATAAACATTAAAAGTGTCACAAAGGAAAACGTGTTGTAGCCTTTTGTCATGCTTTTCACCTTTGTTCGATCAGGCGTCTTGTAAAGTCTGTTCCAAACGACGCTGCAAACGTCGGGATTTTTGAACCATATCTGCTTCGTTCACCATATCTCTGATATTTTGAAAGGCATCGCGGATTTCGTCGTCGTCGCGATTCGAGATTTCCAGCAGCACCAATTCCAAATGATTCAGGTACGTGAGGATAACGTCATCCTCCAGAGCCTCGGCTTTGCGCTGCACCTGAGCGGTCTTGTACAACAGCGTTTGGGCGATATCTTTGTTGAAATAGATGTCATCGTCCGTCGGCTCTTGCGATGCCGTATTGGCGATGGTCAGCAACAGCAATTCGGATTTGACCATATAATCAGCAATGTATTGAATATCTTCCCTGGACAACATGCTATGTGATTCTGCCGGCGAGTTTTGAGTTGTCGGCTGCGGCACCGGCACGAAGAAAAGTCGGCCGACGAACACACCAACCAGCAAAATGGCCAAAGCGCGCGCTGTTCGAAAAGCCGGCGCGTTGGAGACAAAAAGGGATGATACAAACGCGCTGAAGCGGTGGCTGAGAAGGCGCCAAACCGATTCGGGCTGGAAAAGTTGTGCGAGTTGTTTTTCGTAAGCCGAATAGATGTCGGACGGCGCAGCTTTACGTGTATAGGTGGCCAATGAGGCATCAACAGATTTTAGCTCGGCTAAAAATTTCTGACAAGAGTCGCACGTGTCGAGGTGCGTCTTTACAATCGAACGGTCGTTTTCGTCCAGTTCGTCATGCAGGAAGGGAACGAGTAAATTTTCAAAGCTGCAATTTTTCATAATGATTCTTGCATTCCCTTTAGGTGTTTTTTCATGTTTTTCATGGCGCGGAACAGATGGATGCGTGCCGTGCTTTCGGAACAGCCCAACACTTGTGCAATTTCTTTTGATGATTTTTGATGAAAATATTTCAGCACTGTGGCGACTCTTTGATTATCGGATAAATGTTCAAGCGCCTTTTCAATTTGTTGACGCTGGGCCGTGGTCTGCAACTCCAGTTCCGAGCGCTGGCCTTCCTCAGCCTGTTCAACATTTTTTTGCCGCTCAATGTCGTGAATTTTGTCATCGAGCGGATCATGCGGACGACGTTTGCGGCGGCGATGCTGATCCATCGCCAGATTCACCGTGATCCGATACAGCCAGGTTGAAAATTGCGCCCTCTCTTCAAACTGGTGTAATTTTTCAAAAGCCTTGATGAAGGCTTCCTGTGCAATGTCCTTGGCGTCTTCGTAATCATGAATCATGTCAAACGCCAAATAGAACACTTTTTGTTGGTACTTTTTGACCAACGCACCAAAAGCCGCTCTATCACCCGACTTGGCCTCTTGCACCAGTTTAAGATCTGATTCTCGTGTCGGTTTACTCATCTAAGCTTTTGGCACATATTTAAAATTCACATTTATGACGCTATGTCGAAAACAAGCGTTTACAATTGTATTAAATTATTCAAAGGATGAATTAAAGAGTGTTGATCAGCACGTTCACGGCGTGCTCGAGTTTGTCGCCGCGTTTAAAAGATGTCTCAATGTTGATCATGGCAAAATGTCTATTCTATCATTTCTCTCGGTTTTGATCGAGAACCTTCATACAGTTCATACTCGAGCAATCGCGCTTCGATGCTGCCATTATAAAAAACCAGGCGACGCGATGTCTTGAGGCCGACTTTTTTCGCCAGCGACAAATTACCGGTGAAAATATAACCGCGGTAACCAAGGCATTTTTGTTTGAAAAAATCACCAATGCCGGCGTAAACAGGTTCGAGCGATTGTGAATCCTCCAACCGAACACCGTAAGCGGGATTGAGAATCACAATGCCGCGGCCTTCCGGGACACTCGTGTCGCGGAAATCACATTTTTCGAAATCAAGCAGATGATCAACACCGGCGGTGCGCGCGTTGTGTTTGGCGGCGCTCAGCGCTTCCGGATCGTGATCCGAGAGAATCAAACGAAAAGCCGTACTTTTTTTGATGCTCGTGCGCAGCTCCTGTCGCACCCGGCGATATTCATCCGCATCATAGCCAAGAACGTGCATGAAGGAAAAATTGTTTCGTAGCAGACCCGGCGCTTTGTTGAGCGCCATCAACGCGGCCTCAATGCCGAGCGTGCCGCTGCCGCACATGGGATTGACAAAATAGCCATCGCCGCTCCAGTTCGTCGCTATGAGCACAGCGGCCGCCAGGGTCTCCTGCATCGGCGCTCTAAACGGCATTTTTCGATAGCCGCGTTTGGCGAGCGGCTCGCCGGATGTGTCGATATAAATAGCGCAATCGTCGTTGTTCCAATAGAGGAATACCACGCTTTTTGAACGGTCCGGTCCGGAGTTCGGGCGGCGTCCTTTTTTCTCTTTGATGCGATCGACAATGGCATCCTTGCATTTTTGATTGGCAAAACGGGTGTCGGTGATTTTTTCATTCGTCACCGACGAGGTGACGCTGACATAACCGTCGGCGTCAATAATCTGTTCCCAGGGTATTTTTTTTAGATTAAAATACAAATCATCCGGGGTGCGCGCCTTGAACTCTTGAAGCAGATAATGCAC
>CAYSNA010000176.1:0-10641 GCA_964432185.1 uncultured Cytophagia bacterium | reverse complement strand
TATTTCCTACCTGACGATTGAACTCAAACCGGATCAATCCATTGCAAACGACTTGAAACCCAAAATGGGCAATTTGATATTCGGTTGTGATATTTGCCAGGATGTCTGCCCGTGGAATAAACGCTTTGCCCGGCTAACGGATGAGCCGGCCTTTCAGCCCAGACCTTTCAATTTGAATCCAAAACTGCACGATGTTATTGATTTGGATGTCGATGCGTTCCGCGAGAAATTCCGCAAGAGTCCCATTAAACGAACAAAAATTGATGGATTAAAAAGAAATGCTCGAGTTGCCCTGGAAAATTCTGTTCGACACAAAGACACAATGCCTCCAGGATCACAAAGTTAATGCTGGGTGATTCTTCGAGCTTTTGTATCTTTGCATTGAATTTATTAAATCAAAACTGAGAAAATGAAAAACCTAATTTTGATTTTTGTGGCGTTTGGATCATTTCATGTCGCTTTTGCAAATGAAATTCCCGGTTCAAAAAGTGCTGTTTGTTCTCCTGAGCACTTTGCAAATCCCGGAAAAGAATACGCACCCTACTTTTTCTGGTTCTGGGACCGGCCGATCGATGATCCGCACACGCAACAGCAAATACGCGACATGGCGGCTGAAATGCTCGACAACGGATTCAGCCCCGGTTATGTGCATGCGCGCTTTAACATGGTCGGCGAAGCGGATTTGCCTTTCGAGCAGTGGTTGTCCGAGGACTGGTTTTCCGCCTACTCTGATGTTCTGGAGCACGTCAAAAAGGAAAACGCGGCCATGGGATTTGTCAATGAATACTGGTGGCCCAGCGGCCGCGCGGCTGGCCGCGTTCTGCAAAACAATCCCGACTTGTTTGCCGAATCGTTGTATTGGCACACCATGGATGTGGCGGGCGGGACGACGGTTCACGTGGACGATGCGTTTTTTATCGTCGTGGCGAAACGGCTGACGGAGCTCGGCAGTCTGCAGTCTGCAATCCGAAGTCCGGAAGATCAAGGCTCGGAATTGGGTAACGGATTACTGATTGCGGCTGGCGAACATCAAAGTGCGAATTACGAAATGCCAATTCCACATATCCCTGCTACCATTTCAAGCGAATCATTGCAACTCATCAGCACGAGTGAACCGGTCGTGTGGACGGCCCCCAAGAACACGGACTGGCGCATTTACATCTTTAAAAAGTATTTTCATCCCGGCTGCGATGGCGGGCGCTTGAACTATCTTGATTCTCGACTGGCGGACGAGTTTTTAAAGCAGGCGCATGAGCCGTATTTTAATAATGTCGGCGATTTTTTCGGCAACACCATCTCGGGCGTGTTCATTGATCACGAAGGCGATTACGGGTATAAAATGGCGTGGTCGGACGATCTGGCCCGGCATTATAAAAAGACGAACAAACGTGATATCCGTTTGTGGATGCCGCTGCTGATTGATCAGGATATCGAGGGTCAATATGTCAAAGCGCGCTGGGACTGGTTTGAAGCGGTCTCGGATGTGTATGTTCAATTTTTTGAACAAGTCAATCAATGGTGTGTCGATAGAAATCTCTATGCCATCTCCAATTTATGGGAAGAATCGCTTTTGTGGCAGGCCGGCGCGGTGGGCGATTTTTTCAAAGCGCAGCGCGCCTTTTCCATGCCCGGCACCGATGCCCTCGGCTTGCGCGTTCTCGAACCGCACGATTTTATCGAGACCAAATCCGTGTGCGAGTTTGAGGGACGCCGGCTTCAAAGCGAAATTATGGGCGGCGCGGCCTATTGGGGATTCGATAATATTCAAATCAAAAAAGCCGCCAATGCCGCCACAACCTGGGGCGTAAGTCATCTGGTGCCGCACGCGGTGTGGTTAACGCGCAATCTGCAGGGCAATCCGTGGCTGCCGGACTGGTTCGATCAAAATCCCTGGTGGCCGCAGATGCATGTCTGGGCCGATTTTGTCCGTCGCGCTTCCTATGTGAATGCCTGCGGTCATTCGGCGGCGGATGTGCTTTTATTGAATCCTATGGACAGCGTTTGGGGATTCTGCGGCCCGGATGTTTTTGACCCGGGTTTCCCGGGCCGCGTCTCCGGGCCCGCTATTCGTCCGCTGCAAACGGAAGGTGATGTTGTTCAAACACCGGATGAGGTCAAAGAGCAGTCCGCCTGGTGGCGCCCGCCAACAATGGAGAAGTGGTTTTCGCCGGAGGCGGTTCATATCAACACGATTTATTCACAGGCCCTCAATGACCTTGTGCAGTTTCGAATCGAATTCCTCGTCGCGGATCGGTATTATATGCGCCAGATGTCCGTTCGGGACAATCTATTGGTCCGGGAGCCGTTTGAATTCAAGAGCATCATCATGCCGGCGATGAAAATTATACCGCGCGATGTACTGGCTCAAATTGTCAAATTTGCTGAAAAAGGCGGGAGCGTTTATGTGCTTGGGTCATGGCCCATCGGCTCGACGGATTTTGGACTCTATGATGAAAAAATCGATAAACTGGTCGCACGACTTCAGGCATCGGAAAATGTGGTTTTTTGTGATTCCTCTCTCGTGTCCGAGTTGCAGAAAAAACCGGCCAACCTGTCCGCTCATTTCGAATTTGTCACCGGTCAGTTTGATGTCCTGCAGCAGCATCGCCGAATCGATGGCGTTGATTATTTTTGGCTGGCGAATAATACAGGCGCAATTCAGGATTGTCTGATTCGTTTTCCACGAAACGAATCTTATGCGGGCTTTCAAAAATGGAGCTGTGAATCGGGCACAATCTCGCCGGCGGATAATTATTATTCAAAAGATAGTGTTTTTGTAAAACAAACCTTTATGCCATACGAGGGATTGTGGCTCGTGCAGAATAATCGCCCCGGGGCTTTTTGTGTTGTACTCGAACAAAATGATCGTCCTGATTCGTCAGATGCGCATTTTCCTCAGGATGATCCGCTCATCATGTTGTCGCAGATTCCCTGGACCGCCCGAATCGATACGACGATTCAGCCGCCCATCAAACAGAGTATCAATATCCCTGACCAATTTATCAAAGGAACGGAGGTCAAATTAACCGATTGGAGCGAATGGGGATTGGCCAATTTTAGCGGCATCGTCAGCTATTACGGTGCCTTTGACGTGACAGCAAAGATTCCAACGATCAAACTGGATTTAGGCGAGGTCCATGCCGGAGTTCGTGTGTGGATGAATGGCGAGCTGATGGGAGACCGCTTGTGGCCGCCGTATAGTTTCGACTGCGGCGGCGGCCTGCATATCGGCAGCAATACCATTCGAATTGACGTGAGTAACCTGCGCAATAACAGTCAGGGCGATCATCGCCCGGCAGGACTGCTGGGGCCGATCACGCTTGAGCCGGCTCGATGAACCTGCTCACCATCCTGGCCGCAAAAAATTGCTTGCATTCCTTTTCTTTTTTGTTAATTTGTTAAGTCATTGAATGAACATTGCGGTCGAGATCCTTTTTATGAACATACGCTACAACGCGCGGCTATCTTTTCATATCTTCGTTGTTTTTTGTTTCTTCGCTTTACCTGTGCTTGCAAACGAACAATCCATTGATGCGGTGGCCTTTACTTCATCCAATTTGCCCATTATGGTGATTGACACCAATGGCAAGAACATTCCGGATGAACCCAAGCTGGATGCGCATATGGGCATCATTTATAACGGTCCGGGGCAACGCAATTCTATAAACGATCCGTTTAACGAATACGACGGCTTTATCGGCATCGAGCTGCGCGGCAATGCTTCGCTGATGTTTCCGAAGAAACCGTATCTGATGGAAACGCGGGACGACACCGGCGCCAATAATAACGTGTCGCTGTTGGGCATGCCGAAAGAAAATGACTGGATTCTGCGCGCCGCGTATATCGACAGAACGTTGTTGCGCGATGCTCTGGCGTACGAGATGTCGCGCCGCATCGGCCGCTGGGCCAGCCGCAGCCGGCACGTGGAACTGGTCATTAACGGCGAATACCGGGGCGTGTATATTCTGGTTGAGAGCATTAAACCGGATAAAAATCGCCTGAACATTTCGCCGATGGAACCGACCGATATTTCCGGCGAGGCTCTCACCGGCGGTTATATTTACGACATTGCCCAGTCGGAAAATGATTTCGGCGAACGCCGACAGCTCAAATATCCCAAGGCGGATGACGCGCAGCCGGAACAAATCGCCTATATCCGAAAATATGATGATGACTTTCGCCGCGTCATGCAGCAAAGTTATTATGCCGATCCTGAACGCGGCTACCCCGCATGGATCGACGTCGATTATTTTATCGATGAAATTCTCATCCAGGAGGCGACGAAAAATTCCGATGCCTACGGCTGGAGCGCCCATTTTCACAAAGATCGAAACGGCAAATTGCGAGCCGGGCCGGCCTGGGATTTCGACCAGGCCATGTCCAATTCCACTTTTAACGACGGCCCGAATTATGCCGAATGGATCATTGAAAAATCCGAGGTCGATAATCACCTCAAACGGAATTATCCGCCGTTTTGGATCAAACTTTTTCGCGAGCCCAATTTTAAAAAACAGCTGGCGCACCGCTGGTTTGCGCTGCGTCAAACCGTGTGGCAGACCGAAAGCATCATGGCGATTGTCGACAGCACGACCACCCTGCTCGATGAAGCGCAAAAACGCAATTTCGAAAAATGGGATGATCTGTTGGGCACGTTCAAATGGCGCGAAACAGCGGGTTATGAACAGCGCGATACGTATGAAAAGGAAGTGGATTATCTCAAAACTTTCCTCGCGAACAGGTTCAACTGGATGGATGCTCAACTCCGTCGTTATGTTGAGGAAACTCCCGATCCGGCAGATGGTTTGGTTTTGTATTATGATTTTGATTCGATGACCGGCACGGTCGTCAAGGATAAATCCGGCCTGTATAATGATGGCGTGTTTCAGGGCGGGCCGTTATGGACGAACGGCAAATATGGCGGCGCCGTGTCGTTTGACGGTATTGATGATTTTATCGATTGCGGCAATCCAAACAATCTGGACATCAACAACCAAATCACCATCGCGGCGTGGATCAAGCAGCGTGACGCCGGCAATGGCGAACATAATCCCTGGATCACCAAAGGCGACCATTCCTTTGCGCTCAAACACTACTCTGAAAATCAATGCGAATTTTTTATTTATGATGGCGGTTGGCGCACCGTACATGCGCCATTGAATGAATCGTACAATGATCAATGGCACCATTTTGCCGGAACGTTTGACGGGTCCACGCTGGTGCTGTATGTTGATGGAGCGCGTGTCGCCGAGGAACCATTTGCCGGCAGAATCAACCAAACGGATCATCCCATCAACATCGGCAGAAATGCCGAAGCCGCGGATCGTTTTTGGGATGGAGTCATCGATGACCTGAGAATTTATAACATCGCCCTTGCGGATGAACAGATATTTGCCATTTTTAACGACACCGCCCAGGTTTCAGGCGGTGGATCCGGCGTGGTGAACACGCTGGAATTGTCGCAAAATTATCCTAATCCATTTAACGGTAAAACTGTGATCGACTATACGCTGCCCGAACAGCAGCATGTGCGCCTGACTGTTTGCGATTTAATGGGCCGCCACGTGCGGACGTTGGTCGAAACGAATCAGCAGCCGGGCCGCTATTCCGTCGTGTTTTCGGCCGAAAATTTGCCGAGCGGCCTTTACGTGTACGATATTCAAACAAACACCGGCCTTCGGAAAACGCGAAAAATGCTGCTATTAAATTAACGCTTGTAACTCTGCCGAATTACATTTAGCTTAAAGAGACAAAGTAATCGCATGGCCGCCAAAGAGCAAGGCGGCAAGCGGACAAATTGACCATAAACCACAATTTAACAACAGGAGGTGTCATGAAACGTTTTGCTATCTTTTTTATTCTGCTGCTGGCAACCGGTTTGCTGTTCAGCCAGGAAATTCCAATGGATGCCCTGGTGGGTTATTGGAAATTGGATGACGGCGCGGGTTCGATCGTCGCCGATTCATCCGGTCAGAACGGCAACGGTGAACTCTGGGGCGGCGCGGACTGGTGCGAGGGATACATGGGCGGCGGCCTGGAATTTGACGGCGTTGACGGCTATGTTGATTTTGGCCCCGGCAACGGACAGTTTGATCTGGAAGAAGAAGTGACGCTGTCGATTTGGGTGAATCAATGGGATATGGGTAACGGTCAGGACGATCCCTGGTTCGGCAAAGGTGATAACGCCTACATGATCAAACATCAGCGCGGCAATTTTTACGAGTTTTTCATTTATGACACGGGCTGGCACTCCTGTGAAGTTCCGCTTGATTCCTCACACATGTACACCTGGCACCACTTTGCCGGAACGTTTGATGGATTTGAAGCGAAAATGTACGTTGACGGCGAACCTGCCGATACGCTTGCGCTCGAATCCTTCATCAATGTGACGGAACATTCGCTCGCACTGGCGTGGAATTCTCAGGCGACGAGCCGCTATTGGCAAGGACAGCTCGATGAAGCGATGATTTTCAGCGTGGCGTTGAATGATGAACAAATCAAGATGCTCTACGACGTCAAGAGCGATGTCATGGAAGCGCGCAATGTGGCGAATGCCTTCAGACTGCAGCAGAATTATCCCAATCCGTTCAATCCCGTGACCACCATTTCGTACACCATTCCGGCAACGCTGCCGGTCACGCTTGAGGTGTACAACACCCTCGGCGAACAAGTGGCGACTCTGGTGAACGAAAAACAACACATCGGCACGCATTCGGTGACCTTTGATGCGGCGGACTTGCCGAGCGGCATTTACATGTACAAACTGCAGGCCGGTGACATTCTCTTCGAAACCAAAAAGATGATGCTCATCAAATAAAATTCCGTTGACGGAAGGCGCCAGTGAACAACTGGCAGCAGAGCATCATAATCTTCTTTTTAAAGGGAGTTGGTCCCCCAGCTCCCTTTTTTATTTGTAAATAAAATGATTGTCCTTCACTCTAGTTTTTATTATTTTGCAAAAAGGATTGACTGTCGAGAAGGAAGAATATGTCGCAAACAAACAAAAAAAACGAAAAGAACCCCGCAAAAAAGAAGCCCAAAAATACAAAGTTGTCGATTGTCGTTGAATTTTGGCAATTCATGCGCGTGCGAAAAAAAATCTGGCTCGCACCCATCGTCATCTTTTTGGTCTTGCTGGGACTGCTGGTTGTCTTTACCGAAGGCAGCGCCATTGCGCCTTTTATTTACGCTCTTTTTTAAATCGAAAAAGAAAATCGCCTGCTGATTCACCCGCGGGCGATTTTTTTATTTGGATGGACATGTTCACTCAAACAGGGAAAGTGCTATGACCGCAATTGATTATGTTATCACGATCACCTACCTCCTGGCTATTGTTGGTATCGGCGTCTACATGCAGCGTCGTGCCAAATCCGGCATTGACGCTTACTTTCTGGGTGACCGCTCTTTGCCATGGTGGGCGCTGGGCGCCTCGGGCATGACCTCCAATATGGATGTCAGCGGCACGATGATCAATACAGCGCTGATTTTTGCCCTTGGCGTCTCCGGCTTTTTTGTCGAGATTCGCGGCGGCGTCACGCTGATCATGGCTTTTCTGATGATTTTTATGGGCAAATGGAACCGCCGCGCGCAAGTGATGACCCTGGCCGAGTGGATGCAGTTTCGCTTCGGCAAGGGCCGCGAGGGTGATATCGCGCGCGTCATTGCCGCCATCTCGTCCATTATTATGGTCATCGCCATGATCACTTATTTTGCTATCGGTTCCGGCAAATTCATCGGCGAGTTCCTTGGCATTCCCAACTTTTTGGGGCTTTCCTCCGAGTTCTGGGCCTCAACGTTGATGATCGTGCTCGCCATGATCTACACGGTCGCCAGCGGTCTCTATGGCGTGGTCTGGACCGATGTCTTTCAAGGATTCCTCATTTTCGGCACGATAATTTATGTCGTCATTCTGGCCATGGTCAACTTTACACCGCCGGAAGCTTTTGAAGTGTCGTTGCCCCTCAAAGAAGGCGGCTACATGGCGGTGCAAACCTCGTTTACAGAGTGGACCAATATCTGGCCCAAATGGCAGTTGGATATTCCGGCCGAGAGTTCCTATTCCATTTTTAGTCTTTTGGGTATTGCGATCATTTTTTATCTGTTTAAAACGACCATCGAAGGCAGCGGCGGTACCGGCAATTATATGCTTCAACGTTTCCTCGCCGCCAAGAGCGATCGTGAATGTGGTTTGCTCTCGCTGTTCTGGACGTTTTTGCTGTCGTTCCGCTGGCCGTTCATCGCGGCGCTGGCGATGATGGGTATTTCCATCGGCGTCAACAGCGGCCAGGTGATTGGTGATCCCGAGCGCGTGCTTCCTATTGTGGTCAGCCAGCTCGTGCCGGTCGGCATTAAAGGTCTGCTCGTCGCCGGACTCATGGCCGCGGCCATGTCCACCTTTGATTCCACGGTTAACGCGGGCGCGGCCTACTGGGTGAAGGATATTTATCAAGCTTATCTTAATCCCAACGCCTCGAAAAAACAATTGATGGCGCACAGCCGCTGGGCGTCTGTCGTCATTGTCATCTTTGGCCTGTTCTTTTCGCTGTTCATTAAAAATATAAATGAAATTTGGGGCTGGATCACCATGAGTATCGGCGCCGGTTTGATGATCCCGATGCTGGTGCGCTGGTACTGGTGGCGGCTGAACGGCTACGGTTTTGCCATCGGCACGGTGGCCGGCATGCTGGCGGCGATCATCCAAAAAGCGACGTTTCCCTGGGCGCCGGAATATTTTCAATTTCTCTTTGTCAGCAGCGTATCGCTCATCGCGATGATCATCGGCACCTACGCCACGCCGGCCACGGACAAAGCGGTGTTGGCTGATTTTTACAAACGCACCCGTCCGTTTGGATTGTGGGGCGACATCAAAAATACCATTCCGGATCACATTCGTTCGCAACTCAACGCTGAAAACCGCCGTGATCGCATTTCAGTGGCGCTCGCCGTGCCATTCCAGCTTGTCCTCTTTTTGACAACCATGACCATCGTCTTTCAACGCTGGGATAATTTGTTGTTCCTCGGCGTGCTGCTTCTCCTTCTTGGTTTCGGATTGTACCATTTCTGGTTCCGTCATTTGTCGACCGAAGTTAAAGTGGATGAAACATGAAAAACCGGTGTACAAACGCGGTCGGGATATTCATCCGTATCTCGGCGCTGCTTTTCTTCTCATTGTTGATGTTGACCTGCTCGGGGCGCGATCCGAACAAGATCGTCGTCTGGCATTCATTGCGGCCGATTGAGCGCGAGGTGTTGCGGAATGCGCTGAATGAATTTGGCGCGAAACATCCGCAGTGGCAGTTCAGCGACCTGTTTTACGATCCCGAAGGCGCGCGCACCAATTTCATCATTTCCGCGCTTGGCGGCAGCGGGCCGGCGTTGTTTCGCGGCGCCAATGACAATATCGGCCCACTGGCGGAGCTGCGCGTCATTCAACCGCTCGATGATTTTTTTACTCCCGCCACGCTCGACAGTTTTCTCGTCAATGATCCGCTCAACGCCAATACGATTTTTGACGGGCATCTCTATCAGGTGGCGGATCGCGTCGGCAATCATTTGTGTCTGGTCTACAACCGGGCGCTCCTTCCCGAACCGCCGCAGACGATGAGCCAACTCATCACTATTGGCAAAGAACTCACCACAGATATGGATGGCGACGGCAGGATTGATCAGTACGCCCTCGTGTGGAATTATACCGAACCGTTTTTTGCGCTGCCTTTTATTGGTGGATTTGGCGGCTGGATTGTTGATGAAAAAAATAATCCGACCTTGAATACCCGGGCGGTCATTGATGCGGCGCAGTTTATATATGATCTCGCCAACACCCACAAAATTATCCCCAAGGAATGTGATTATGAAATTGCCAATGCGTTGTTCAAGGACGGCGCTGCGGCGATGATCATCAACGGCAGTTGGTCGTGGGGCACATATCTTGAAAACGGCATCGATATTGGCCTGGCGCGCATTCCTCTTGTGGATGAAACGGGATTGTGGCCAACTCCGGCAGTGCAGCCCATGGGCTATTCGGTTAACGTCAACCTCAAAGAAGAGAAATTAGCCGTGACCATAAAATTGTTAAAGTATTTGACGTCCACGCAGGTGCAGTTGCGCTTCACTCAAGTGTCGCGTGCCATTCCGGCGCGGCAAGATGCGTTTGACAGTCCGGTGGTGCGGGACAATTTGATGGTCAGCGCGTCGCTCGATCAGTTGATGGTCGGGCGGGTGACGCCGCCGGTGACGGAATTGCGCTGGATTTACGATGCCATGCGGCCGGGGTATCAGGCCATCTTTACCGGCCAGCAGACCCCGGAAGAGGCGGCCGAGGGCATGCAAAAACTGGCGGAAAAACTCATTCGGGAGAATCGAGAATAACATGGCGACAGGTGTTGGACAAGCACGAATTAACCGATTGGCGTACATGTACACCATGCCCGCCCTGGTGGTGATGGCGGCTGTGGTGCTCTGGCCGTTTTTGTACAATGTGTGGATTTCATTCTCCAACATGAATCTCACGCATTTTCGTGATCCGAGTTTTATCGGTTTTCGCAATTTTGTCAATGTGCTCAGCGATTCATCCTTTTGGTATTTTTTCGGCAAAACCATTTTGTGGACCGCATCGAATTTGTTTTTCCACGTCACGATCGGCGT
>CAYSNA010000175.1:0-10645 GCA_964432185.1 uncultured Cytophagia bacterium | reverse complement strand
CCAGCCCACCCAAAACAGGGTAAATACCGCGATAAAAAATCCGGTGAGATATCCCCAGCGCGCGGCTTCGGCAAAAGTTTTTTGTTCAAGCAGCAAAAAGAAAGGGATCAGAGCAAAATAGGCGATGAATCCGGTTTTAAATGGAGGCAGCGCCAAGGCTAACATGATCCCGGTCAGCAACGATAAGGCAATATTTTTTTTCATCAATTTTACATATTCTACTTTGGTAGCTTTGAATAAAATTTTACTACGACTTTTCGTGCGTTGCCGTATTTTTCAGCGACGATAATCGATCCAAAAAATTCTGCAATAAATACGCAGCGGCGACCTGATCAATTTTATCGCGGCTTCGCGACGGCGATCGTCCCGTTTCAATGTACAGCTTTTCCGCACTGGTCGTCGTCCACCGTTCATCCCACATAAAAATTGGCGTTGATATCTCGCTTTCAAGAAAATCGATAAAACCGTTCACTTCTATGGCCATGTCACTCAGCTCACCAGTCATATGCAGTGGCAGTCCAACGACGATCGCCACAACATCCTGCTCGCGCGCGGTGTTGGCAATGTAACCAGCGACTTTATCGATCTTGCTGCGATTGGTGACGGTTTTTAATGTCGACGCCACCATTTGCATGGGATCGCTCAGCGCGAGGCCGATGCGTTTTCGGCCGTAATCAATGCCAAGGATGCGCCCCTCGCCAATGAGCCTCAGGGACGCCGGTGTGTTCTCATGCCTCATCAGACTCTGAGCCGCTTTCCAGCTCATTCAGCGGCGTTTTGAGGACTTCTTTTAACAGCTTGCCGGCTTTAAAATGGGTTTTGCGGCGAGCAGGAACATAAATAATGTCGCCGGTTTTTGGATTGCGCGCCTTGGGTTTCGGCTTGGTCTTTTTCACCTCAAACACCCCAAAGTCGCGAATTTCGATACGAACTTCCGGATCGGCTTCCGCCATAAATTCGCGCAAGGCCTGAAATACGCCATCGACAACTTTTTCGGTGAGATAAATCTTCTCGCCGCAAATTTTCGCCGTTCTTTTGGAGACATCCTTTTTAGTGATAGTTGCTTTCTGGACTTGTTCTTCCATGTTTTGCTCCTCAGTTTTTTTTATCGTCATTCCACCGGACTCCGGTTGCTGATGCGCTCAACCGAAATAATTCCTGCCAGCCGTTTAATTTTCCCAATCATCTTTTGCAGATGGCCGAGATCGTACACCTCAATGGTCAGGGTGCAGTTGAACAACGAATTTTCTGAATTGAGTTTGACGTCGATTATGTTCGAATCATTTGAGTTAATTGTTTCGGAGACTTCGGACAAAAAAGATTTCCGCCGTTCTCCCAAAATGTGCAAACCAACAATAAAACGATTTTTATTTTCCGCCGCCCACGTCACATCGACAATTCGGTCCGGCTCCTGCATCAGTTGAAAAAGATTTTTGCAGGTATTCGTATGCACGACAATGCCGCGGCCTTTGGTGACGATGCCGGTGATCGGCTCACCCGGCACGGGATTGCAGCACTTGCCGAACGTGATCATGATATTGTCAATGCCTGCCACGCGGACACCGCTGGTTGTGCCGCGCGCGCGCTCCAGCAGGCGTCCCAACGGCGTTTGCTGCTTTTTGGTACGCTTCTCTTCCGGCAATAATTTGCGCAGCACGGTGTCAATTTTTGTATCGCCATAGCCGATGGACGCGAGTAACTGTTTTTCACTGTGAAATTTCAGTTTTTCGCTCAGATCGGCCAGATCGATCGTCTTGTATTTGATGCCGTAGCTGGCCAAACTTTTTGACAACATCTCCTCGCCGAGGGCAATGCTGTTCTCCAACTCGGTATCGCGCAAGTATTTTTTGATTTTGCTGCGCGCGCGGCTGGTTACGACAAACCTGAGCCAATCCTTGTTGGGATTCTGCGAGCTGGAGGTGATGATCTCAACCTGGTCGCCGCTCTTCAGCTTTTCGCTGATCGGCACCACCACGCCGTTCACCTTGGCAATACGACAATGCATGCCCACTTCGGTGTGAACGGCAAAGCCAAAATCGACCGGCGTCGCATCGATGGGCAATTTGTACAAATCGCCTTTTGGCGTATAGACAAAAACCTCATCCTGAAACAGGCTGATTTTGAGATTTTCCATAAACGAAGCCGAGTCGCTCTCTTCTTCATCAAGATCCAGGACTGTTCGCAACCAGGTCAGGTTTTTGTCGAGGTCATCCTCGCGAATTTTTCCTTCTTTATATCGCCAATGCGCCGCAATACCCATTTCCGCGGTGTTGTGCATATCTTCGGTTCGGATCTGGATTTCATACTTTTTGCCCATTGGGCCGACGACCGTCGTATGAATGGACTGATAGCCGTTGGCTTTTGGATTGGCGATATAATCTTTGAACCGATCGTTGATCGGTTTGTACAAATTATGCAAAACGCCCAGGGCGTAATAGCATTCTTCAACTTTGTTGACGATTATTCGAATCGCCAGCAGATCGTAAATATCTTCAAACGGCACGCCGCGATTATGAATTTTATTATAGATGCTGCTGAAATGTTTGGGGCGGCCTTCGAATCGAGCATGTATCTTTGCCGCGACAATACTTTCGCGAATCGGCCGCGTGATCCGCAAGATGGCTTGTTCTCGTTCTTCTTTGGTTTCGTTAATCTTGCGGCTGATTTCTTCATAAATTTCCGGTTCAAGATGTTTGAGCGCCAAATCTTCCAGTTCGGTTTTAATTTTCGCCAGCCCCAGCCGATGCGCCATTGGGGCGTAAACCTGCCGGGTTTCCAGGGCGATGCGCCGACGTTTATCTTCGGGCAGATGCTGCAGCGTTCGCATATTGTGCAGGCGGTCGGCAAATTTTATTAAAATGATGCGAATATCGCGCACCATGGACAGCAACATTTTGCGAAAATTTTCCGCCTGCCGCTGTTCAAAGCCGAGCAGTTTTAATCCGCCGATTTTTGTCACGCCATCAACGAGCGTGGCGATATCTTCTCCAAACTCCTTTTCGACAGAGTCCAGCGTCACATCGGTATCTTCAACGACATCGTGCAGCAAGCCGCCGGCAATCGTCTGATAATCCATTTTCAGGCTGACGAGAATCTTGGCGACTTCCAGCGGGTGAACAAAATAGGGCTCGCCGGATTTTCGCACTTGTGGTGAATGGGCCTGGTAAGCCACATCAAATGCTTTGCGGAGAAGACGCAGATCGGCCGTCTTGTTATAACGTTCAATTCGAAGTAACAAGCCCTCAAAAACATTTCGCAGATTTTGTTCCGAGTAGGCTTCGATCACGCAACTCCATATATTTAAAACGGATCATCGTCCAAGACCGGGATCTCTTCATGGTACTCTTCCGCATTGGCGAACTGCACAAATTCGTTCAAGAAGATGAGATCAACCTCACCGGTCGGGCCATTACGTTGCTTGGCCACGATGACTTCAGCTTTATTTCTCAACTCAGGTTCGACCTCGCGGCCATACGCCGCAGGTCGATTGATGAACATGACGACATCAGCATCCTGTTCTATGGCGCCAGATTCGCGCAAATCCGACAGCATTGGTTTGCCGTCGCCGCCGCGCGATTCAACCGCACGCGACAACTGGGACAACGCCAACACCGGCACATCCAGCTCTTTGGCCAGGTTTTTTAACGCTTGTGAAATCATGGCGATTTCGATCTGCCGGCTTTCGACCCGCGTTGATGTTCGCATCAATTGCAGATAGTCCACAACCACCAGGCCGATATTATGTTCGGCTTTCAGGCGCCGCGCTTTGGAGCGCAATTCCAGCACTGAAATGCCGGCGGTGTCGTCAATATAAATCGGGCAGTCGGCCAGCACGCCGACGCGTTCGCCGAGCCGGGCCCATTCCTCATCTTTCAATTTGCCGAGGCGCATGCGATGGGAATCTATTCTGCTTTCCGAGGCCAGCAATCGCATGACCAACTGGTAATCTGCCATTTCCAGGCTGAAAATCGCCACAGGTATTCCACCTTTGGCGGCATTCAGCGCCATATTCAACGCCAGAGCCGTCTTTCCCATGGAAGGACGCGCGGCCAGAATGATCATATCCGAATTTTGCAGGCCCGAAAGCATGTCATCCAGACGATGAAAGCCGGTCGGCACACCGGTCACTCGACCCTGGATTTTGCTGAATTCTTCAATCTTTTCAATCGTTCGATGCAGCACCGATGAGATATGCGTATAATCTTTTCGCGCATGCGATTCCGACAGCGCAAAGATTTTTTGTTCCGCTGTGTCAATAATATCGACGGCGTCCTGGCCGGCTTCAAAACAGGCCTGCTGCACTTCGTTCGACAAATGAATCAATTTACGAAGCAGCGCCTTGTCAGAGACGATTTTACAGTGATACTCGATATTGGCCATCGCCGGTACTTTTGCGACCAGCTCGGCTAAATAAAAAGCGCCGCCAATAGCTTCCAGGTGTCCACGCTTTTCCAGTTCGTCCTTGATGGTGAGCACATCAACCGGCTCAAGTTTTTCGTACAGCACGAACGCGGCCATAAAAATCTTTTTATGCGCATCCTTGTAAAAACTGGTTTCATCCAAGAGCTCCACTGCCGTACTCAGCGCTTCGCTGGATTGCAGAATGGACGACAGCACCGCCACCTCGGCATCGAGTGCCTGCGGCGGCATGCGCGTTAATAGATCATCTTTTGACGAAAAATTATTCATTCGACATTAATTCCAAATACAACTGTTGCAACCGCTGCACATCTTCCCATGTGGGACGTTTGTATTCAGGATTTCGCAGCAGCGCTGCCGGATGATAGGTCACCATCAAGTGCGCGCCGCGAAACGGTATCCACTGTCCGCGCAACTGTGCGAGAGCATCGGTTCTTTCGAGCAACACCTGGGCGGCGACGCGCCCCAAACAGCAAATTATTTTAGGCTGAATGAGCTCGATCTGTTTGAGCAGATACGGTTTGCACAGCGCGACTTCTTCCGGCAACGGATCGCGATTTTGCGGCGGGCGGCATTTGAGGATATTACAAATGTAAACGTCCTCTCGTTTAAAATTGATGGCCGCAAGAATTTTGGTCAACAGTTCGCCGGCGGCGCCAACAAACGGTTCGCCAAGTCGGTCCTCATCGGCACCTGGTGCTTCGCCGATGAACATCACATCGGCTTGTGGATTGCCGGCGCCAAAAACAAATCGGTTTCGCGTGTGACCAAGCGAACATTGGCGGCACGTATTGATGGCCGCATCAAGTTCTGTAATCGAACCGGCTCCCTCCCACGCTTGGACGCCGGAATCAGCAATCGGTTCGTTATCCAAATCACGGGTTGGAGTCACGGCCATTGGCCCAGACTCAGCATGTTCCCCACTCACGATGGACGGCATCTCAGCCAGGCACAAATCATCGCCGTACAACTCAATTTGTTGTTGAAGAAATAACGCGACGTTGTCAGTTGCTTCGGTCATTAAAATTTTATCTCATCCAAAATGGCGTGCGCCACTTTTTCTTTACTCATTAGCGGCAACTCTATTCGAGAGCCATCTTTTTTTAGCAGTGTCACTTTGTTCGTGTCGACTTCAAATCCGGCGCCTTGTTCCAGAGGATTATTGATAACGAACAGGTCGCACTTTTTGCGCTGCATTTTGTCGCGCGCGTTTTCCAGTTCATTTTCTGTTTCAAGGGCAAAACCGATAAAAAACTGTTTTGTTTTCAGCTCGGCAGCAGCCTGCAAAATATCAATTGTCGGTTGCAGCTGCAGATTTTTTTGCATGTGATGCTTTTTGATTTTTTGATGGCTAACCTGCGCCGGTTTAAAATCGGCCACGGCAGCGGCCATGATCAAAACATCAGCATCTGCCACCTCCTGTAAAACCGCATCGGCCATCTCCTGCGCGGACATGACGTTTATCACAGAGAGTCGATATGGATCAGCCAAATGTGTCGGCCCGGTGATCAGGGTTACATCCGCACCACGGAGCGCCGCTTGTTCAGCGAGCGCGTATCCCATTTTGCCGGATGATCGATTGCTGATATAACGAACCGGATCAATAGTTTCGCGCGTCGGTCCGGCAGTCACAAGCACCTTTTTGCCCTGCAACTCGGAAGACGAAAAAAGCGCCATTCTGGCGGCTGACACAATATCATCCAGTTCAGCCAGACGCCCAAGGCCGACTTCGCCGCAGGCTAATTCACCACTACCCGGCGCAACGATGTGAAATCCAAGCTCATGCAGCTTTTTTTCATTACGCTGATAAACTGGATTTTTATACATTTCAACATTCATCGCCGGACAGACGACAATCGGCACAATCGTCGCCAGGACAAGCGTCGTGAGCATGTTGTCTGCAATGCCGTTTGCCAGCTTGCCGATGGTATTGGCGGTTGCCGGACAAAGAATCACCAGATCCGGCCAGCGTGCCCAGTCTATATGAGCCGTAGCCGAATCGTGAACATCCTCGAACAGGTTAAGAGCGACTTTATGCTCGGAGAGCGATTCAAACGTCAACGGCGTTACAAAGCGCGTCGCAGCTTCGGTCATGACAACGCGCACCTGTGCGCCCAACTTTTTCAGTTCGCGGACCAGGTAAGCAGCCTTATAGGCCGCTATTCCGCCAGAAACACCGACGAGGATTTTCGTGTCAAAGAACATGCGCCAATCTATTTATTCTTTTTCAGATACTCGAAATCCAGCTTGCCTTCCATCATTTCCTGCAACGCCAAGGTCGACGGTTTGGGCAATTTGAGAAATTGTTTATCGAGATAATCTTCAGCCGCGATGATTTCATCCAAATCATCGTCGTCGTTGTTCGCCGTTTCTCTGTCGATCAATTGTTTCTGCATTTCGTTTATTTGTCGGGCACGGCGCGCGATAACAACAATCGCTTCGTACAAACTATCAACTTTTTCTTCTAATTTTTCGAGAGGCAATGTTTCAGCCATTTTTAACCTCCTAAATGGAACGTGTGTTTCTATGTTCATTAATCGTTTTTTTAACGTTATCGATGGTTTCGTTCAAATTGTCGTTGACGATGACCACATCAAAATCATCCGCTTTGCTCATTTCCAGATGAACGCGTTCGAGCCGCCGGTTAATTTGTTCAGCAGATTCGGTTGACCGTTTTTTAAGCCGTTCGACGAGTACATCCTCGCTGGGTGGTCGTAAAAAAATCAACAGAACCTCATCGCCGAGTTGCTCTTTTAAACGCAATGCTCCGAGCACATCCAGATCCAGCAGAACAACTTTGCCTTGTGTGAGCCATGTGAGCACCGGCGCTTTCGGGGTTCCATAAAACCAATCGTGCACCTGTTCATATTCAATCAGCTCACCGTTCTCGATTTTGCGCTGAAATTCATCGTGACTGACAAACCAATAATCCCGTCCATCAACTTCACCGGCGCGCGGTGGGCGGGTGGTCATGGACACGGAATAGATGTAATCGTCGTTTTTTTCCTGATCTATATTTTTAATCACCGTTGTTTTTCCGCCACCGGATGGCGACGATAAAACAACGAGCAATCCGTTTATGTTATTCATCTTAAACCTGAAAAAGGCGTAAATTATTCAATATTTTGCACTTGCTCTCGTATTTTTTCGATCTCTTCCTTTATTTTGACGACCGTATGAGAAATCTCCGCAGTGTAGGCTTTTGACGCCATGGTGTTGGCTTCACGATTCATTTCCTGCAACAAAAAGTTTAGCTGCCGGCCTTGTGATGCCGAATCGTTCAGCATTTCACGAAACAGGGTAATATGACTATTAAAACGCGTGCACTCTTCAGAGACATCAATTCGATCGGAAATAATTGCCAGTTCGAGTTCAAGTCGATATTCATCGAGTTGCTCATTATTAACGAGCCGTCTGGCGCGTTCTTTCAACTTTTCCAATTCTTCTCGTGGCCCCATTGCGGAAAGCGTGCTGACCGTGCCGACATAGTCAGATAATGTATTGAGTCGCTCGACAAAATCTTTTTCAATTTCCTCACCCTCGCGGTTGCGCATGACGACCAGATCGCGCATCGCCGATTCCAGCGCTGATTTGGCGCCGAGCCATACTTTTTCGTCTGCTTTTTCCGTTTCGAAGGTCATGACATCCGGAAGCGCGAAAAGCTGTTCGAGCGACAACTCGCCGCTTAGACCATGCTTCTGCCTCACCTCCTCAACGGCTGAAAGGTACGCGTGCAAAAGCTCGTGATTGACAGAAAAACTTTGTGTCTGCTCACCAACATTTTTGAGATTCATCCAGACACTGATGCGGCCGCGTTTAATAAAGGTTCCCACGACTTCGCGCACTTTTTGTTCATAAGACGATAAAATGCGCGGCAACTTGAGCGACACATCAAGAAAACGATTATTGACGCTTTTCACCTCAACTGAAATTTCATAGTTTTCAATTATCTGGACGCCTTGTCCATAGCCGGTCATGCTGGAAATCATGATATCACCATATTATCAACCAAAGACACTTAACCATTGTTTTCAATTAGTTTACAACTTACATATATTTTAACACATAGTCAAATATTTTTTTTAGAGTTACCTAAATTTAACACCAAGAACGCCGCGGTAATTCGTAATGTATACTGAATTTCGTGTGATCAATTGAGATTTGAATGCTTTCTGATCCGCGTCAAAATCTGAGAGATTTTAACGCAGACCAGTCAGGATTAATTTAATTCTGTAATTTTACTTACGACCGAAGCGTTGTTCTTCAATTCGGATTCGGAGAGAAATGCGGTGAGTGGCTTCCAGATCGGTATGGTTCATAAAAGCGTAATCAATATTCAGGCGAGCGAGATTGAGCCCGGCGCCGGCGGTCAAATAACCAAGATCGTCACGGCCGAATCGCAGGGCAATAATATCAAAAAACGATATTTCGCCACCGAGCCGAAAATCCATGCTAGCGGGACCGAGCGCTAATTGAGTTGCGTCCCCTTCCCGCCCTTCGAAACGAGTGTCAACATCAGCGGCAAGGAGTAAACGGCTGCCCATAAACGGCAAATTAAATGGATATGCCACGCCGGTTTTTAATGTCGGTGCAATAAGTTCCTTACGGCCGGTATCCCAGGCAAGTAATGTTGTGGTGACGTCCTGGAAATTGGCGCCGACCATCAACTGACGCCATGGCTTCCACGTAACGCCAATATCAAATCCAATACCCCAGGCTGAATTATCACCAACGCCTTTGCGGACAAACTTGGCATTGGCGCCATAGGCAAAGGTCGTATTCTGCTGTTTAGCGTAGCTAAAATAAAAGGCGTATTCGGCATCACTCACATAGCGTTCGATATAGGGGCGGTTCACTTGCAAATTACCGTTTTCATCCTGGTATTGTTCATCGGGTTGAAGGTCGGCGCGCGGTATGGCGGAAATCGGAATATCATCAACACCGAGGCGAATGGCAGAGAACGCAAACGTTTCTTTTTGGCGAAACGGTGTGGCAAACGCGAGATAATCGTAATTGACCACGCCGGCAAAACGCTCCGAGTGCATGGCAGCCAATTCGGGATAATTCAACCGGCTCAATCCGGCGGGATTCCAGTACCCATAGGTCACATCACCGCCCGTTGCGACATACGCCCCGCCCATGCCGAGAGCTCGCGCGCCGACGCCTGTGCTCATAAATTCGCCGGCATACTTGGCGATTTCCGCAGAAAATCCGCTTGAAACGGCTACGACCAGTATGAGTAGAAAAATATATGACAATCGTTTCACGTCAACGTCTCCACATTTAAACTTTATGTTTTTCGGCCAACTGTTTTAATTGGTCCAGTTTGTTCAACGCTTCCAACGGTGTTAGCGAATTGGGATCAATAGCCTTTAATTCCGTGCGCAGGGAATGCTCCATTTCTTCAAACAAACTCATCTGCTGCGTGCTTTCCCGCACACGATGATGTTGTGCAATTTTCGGTGCATCCGATTCGTCAAACGCTTCTTCTTCCAGATTAAAAAGTACCTCTTTGGCGCGTTCAATCACCGCAGCGGGTAGTCCAGCCAGTTTGGCCACCTGAATGCCATAACTGTGATCACAGCCTCCTGGCACAATTTTTCTCAAGAATACAATATGATCGCCCCATTCGCGGACGGCAACATTGTAGTTCCTTACACGCGGCAGCACAACTTCGAGTTCCGTTAATTCGTGATAATGGGTCGCAAAAATTGTTTTCGCCGCCAAGGATTTTGTGTTGTGTATATATTCGGCAACGGCCCAGGCAATAGAAAGTCCGTCGAATGTGCTCGTTCCCCGGCCAATTTCATCCAACAATATGAGACTTTTCGCCGTGGCATTATTGAGGATATTGGCGGTTTCGTTCATTTCGGTGAGAAAAGTACTCTCGCCGGCCGCGAGGTTATCCGATGCGCCGACGCGCGTAAAAACACGATCGACGAGACCAATGCTGGCAAAACGCGCCGGCACAAAACTACCCATCTGTGCCATGATGGCTATAAGGCCAACCTGCCGCAAAAAGGTGGATTTTCCCGCCATGTTCGGCCCGGTAATGATATGGACCTGCTCAATTTTATTATCAATTTTTACGTCATTGGCGACAAACTGTTCGCCAGGCGGCAGCAGCTTTTCCACAACCGGATGCCGGCCATCATTAATCTCGATGACGTCGCTGGTGGTCATCTCGGGCATGACATAATCATTGTCGACCGCCACATGCGCCAGG
>CAYSNA010000174.1:0-10666 GCA_964432185.1 uncultured Cytophagia bacterium | reverse complement strand
AGAGAGTAAAAAATTACTGTTACGCTCCATCCATTCGGATCATCTTGAACCGATTATGCGCCTTTATGCCTTGTATCATCTGGCATCCTTTTATGAAGTAACGGAAAACATGATTGACGCCTATGCGACATACATAGCAATCTGCGACACGGTGATGAATCAATTCGAGAACTCACGGTCGCACTATTTTAAAGCTCTGGCACTGCCGCAAATGGCGGCCATCGAAAGCAGTCGTGGACAACTGGCTGACGCGCAAAAGCGGCTTGACGATCCCATTATTCGCAAGGAAATGGAAGGTAACAGCGATCTTGCTTTTGATTATTATTCGAGCCTCGCCCTTTTACATCAACGGCAGGGCGATTATGACCGGGCGCTTATGGATTATACAAACGCGCTAAAATATGTTGAAGGAAAACGCGGCACCGTCGAAGTCGAACAATTTCGCATTAACTATTTCCAGGAAACCAGCAGGGCCTATCAGTATCTTGCCGATCTTTATTTTCAGCGTTATCGCCATGAGAACAGAGACTCGGATTTGAAGAACGTCTTTTATACGCTGCAAGGCTATTCCGGCCGCACGCTGCAAGATATCCCCACGGTGAAAAGAGGGCAATACAATAAAGAGTATCTTACGGCGACGGATAGCCTGCAATACTTGCAACGCCAGTTGCGCGACAGTGTCTGGAAAGACCAAAAAAATCTGACGACCGAGCTTTCCAATTTGCACAATATCGCTCGCTACGACGTACTTGGTCAACGTAGTCGAATTCTCGATCAGGAACGATCGTTTACGCCTCACGATGTCTCGCTGCAAAAATTGCAATCCTTTTGTCGAGCCACCGGCATGGATGTACTGTTTTACCATATTTCAGATTCGTCATCTTTTTCACTTGTTGTGCAGGCAGAGCAGACCTCGCTCATCCCGCTTGATATTGATAACGAAATGCTGAAACGGCAGCTCACACAGTTGTTATCACCCTTTCACATCAACTCTGAAGATCAGATTAATTCCGTCGAGTTTCATGCCGATATCGCGCATGAACTGTACCGCAGGCTCTTTCAACCTTTAAGCGATTCTCTGGCCCTGTCGAAAAATCTGTTCATCATCCCGGGATTAACGTTGCTCAATGTTCCATTTGAAATGTTCCTGACCCATGCCGCACCGCAAAACCGTTATACACCCCAGGATTCGGCCGAGTATGCCGATTATTTTTTACAGCACAACTACACATTTACTTATTCGCCGTCGCTTGCGCCACTTTTTCGCCAAGATAGCCCAAGGGTGCGCGAATCTTTGATCGTCTTTGCCAATCCAACTTTTTACGACATGCAATTATTGACATCGAACGATTTGCGTTCGGGATTGCGGTCAATTTTTATGCAATTGCCGTTTTCGAATGAAGAAGCCGATCGCATCAAGGATGTTGTTCTACGAGCGAAAAAAGTCAGTGATGACGATGCAACCAAATCCGCCGTCATGGACGCGTTGCAGCGATATTCCATCGTACACATTGCCACGCATGCTTTTGTCGATTCGGTTTTTGATGTCTTTTCCGGCCTGGCGCTCGCGACCGAACATGAGCGAGATGATGGTTTGTTGATGGGGTACCAATTGCACGATCTGTCATTGCACAACGACTTGATCGTGCTCAGCGCCTGCGAATCGGGCGCCGGCAAATTCGTTGCCGGTGAGGGCGTATTGGGTTTGCCGCGTCTTTTTTTGCGTGCCGGTGCAAACACGGTGCTCATGTCCCTTTGGAAGGTGCATGATACTTTTCCCTCACACCTCATGCCGGATTTCTACCGCTTTTACCTCAAACGCGGCATGAGCAAAGCGGAAGCCCTGGCCGAAGCAAAACGACGGATTCTAACAGGAACAGAAATACACGATTTAAATTATAAACACCCGTTTTACTGGGCAACATTCTGCTTGTACGGCGATCCGGGCATTTTCGCCACATATGAGAAAAAAAATATGCTGCCGTTATGGATCGGTGTGAGTGTGCTTCTCTTCGCTGCGTTCGGCGTTTTGTATTGGCAACGACAAAAAAAACGTAATACTTGACATTAATCGGAATCATTCCTCGTTTAAAAGCATTACATCCATTCTATATGACGCATTCAGTTCACCTTGCGCTATTATAAAAGTTGCGATCTGGACTCAGTTTGCGTAATTTTTAACTCGTTAAATCTTGGAGTTTTAATGACTTTTCTCGATAGATTAAAAAATGGTCTCGTTTTATTTGATGGCGCCATGGGCACTCAGGTGCACGAGCTGGAGCTGACCGATAGAGACTGGGACGGTCGAAACGGCTGCCCTGAAGTTTTAAATCTCACCGTGCCGGACAAAATCCAGGCGATTCACGAACATTATTTCGCCGCCGGGTCCGATGTTGTCGAAACCAATACTTTTGGCGGCAGTACGATTGTTCTCAGTGAGTTTGATCTCGCTGATCGTGTTGTCGAAATTAACCGCACCGCGGCGCAAATTGCGCGCAAGGCAGCGGATAAATTTTCCACAGCAGACAAACCGCGGTTCGTCGCCGGTTCCATGGGGCCGGGCACCAAACTGGTCACGTTGGGGCAAACGGATTTTGACACTATGGTCCATTCCTATGCGCTGAACGCCCGCGGCCTGATTGAAGGCGGCGTTGATCTGTTCATCATCGAGACCTGTCAGGATCTGCTGCAAATCAAAGCCGCGCTCCTGGCGGTGAATGACGAAATGGAACGCGCCGGCATCAAGCTGCCGAAAATCGTCTCGCTGACCATCGAGACGACCGGCACCATGCTCGTGGGCAGCGATGTGAGCGCCGCCCTGGCGACGCTCGAACCGTTCGACATCGACGTGCTCGGTATGAACTGCGCCACCGGCCCCGAAGCGATGCGGCCATACATCAAACAAATTTGTCAACACTTTAACGGGCCGATTCTCGTGCAGCCCAACGCCGGTCTGCCGCAAAATGTCAATGGCGAAATGGTCTACACGCTGGCCGTCGACGAGTATGTCAGAGTGCTGTCCAGCTTTATCGAAGAGTATGGTGTGCAAATCGTCGGTGGTTGCTGCGGCACAACACCGGAGTTTATTTCCGCCATTGCGCAAAAGCTCCCCGACCTCACTCCGGCAGTACGCCAGCCGGTTTTTAAGCCACAAGCCGCCTCGTTGTTTACGGCCGTGGATTTGGAACAGGATCCGGCGCCGTTTTTCATCGGCGAACGCTCCAACACCAATGGCTCCAAATTGTTTCGCGAATACTTGCTGGCCGAAGATTGGGACGGCATTGTCGATATGTCAAAACAGCAAGAATTCACCGGTGCGCACGGTCTCGATCTGTGCGTCGCCTATACCGGCCGGGATGAAGCGCGCGACATGCGCGAAGCCGTGGTGCGAATCAACAAACAGGTCAATCTGCCCATTTTTATTGATTCGACGGATGTCACCGTCATCGAAAGCGCGCTCAAACTCATTGGCGGTCGTCCGGTCATTAATTCGATTAACCTGGAAGATGGCGAGGAACGCGCGCATCACATTTGCCGTTTGGCAAAGCGGTTCGGCGCGGCGCTCATTGCCCTCACGATTGATGAGCAGGGCATGGCGAAAACCGTAGAGCGCAAGGTGGATATTGCCAGACGCTTGTACGATATCGCGGTCAAGCAAAACGGTTTGCGGCCGCAGGATTTGATTTACGACACTCTCACCTTCACCCTCGGCAGCGGCGACGAAACGATGAAAGACGCCGGCATCAACACCATTGAGGGCATCCGCCAGGTCAAGGCCGCGCTGCCCGGCGTCTACACGGTGCTCGGCGTGTCCAACATCTCCTTTGGCCTGGCGCCGCACTCTCGCGAAATCCTCAATTCGGTTTTTATGAATGAAGCGGTCAAGGCCGGACTTGATTCGGCCATCGTCAATGTCAAAAAAATCATTCCGCTGCATCGCATCGATCAGGCCGATATCGACAAATGCCTCGACCTCATTTATAACCGCGGCGACAATGCGCTGTTTCGTTTTATTGATTTTTTTGATGCGCAAGCCGGCATTCAAAAAGAGGAAGAGAGCGAAAGCGACGCGATGCCGCTGGATGAAAAAATCAAACAGCGTGTCATCAACGGCAATCGCTCCGGATTGGAAAAGATGCTGCTGGAAGCCCTCGAAACCAGCAAGGCGATCGACATTATCAACACGTGGTTGATTCCAGCGATGAAGATTGTCGGCGATCTCTTCGGCGCCGGTAAAATGCAGTTGCCCTTTGTGCTGCAATCCGCTGAGGTGATGAAATTTGCCGTCGGCGTTCTGGAGCCGCACATGGAAAAAACCGATTCGCAGGAACAGACCAGCATTGTGCTCGCCACCGTACGCGGCGATGTGCATGACATCGGTAAAAATCTCGTCGATATTATCCTCAGCAATAACGGCTATAAAGTTTATAATCTTGGCATCAAGTGCGAGATGGACACCATGCTGCAAAAGCTGGAAGAGACGAACGCCGACGCCATAGGCATGAGCGGACTGCTGGTCAAATCCACTGTGGTGATGAAGGAAAACCTGGAGTTGATGAAACAGCGCGGCATTCGCGTCCCCGTGCTTCTTGGCGGCGCAGCGCTGACGCGAAGTTATGTTGAGGAGGTGTGTACGAAAATCCCGGATGGGCCGGTGCTTTATTGCGCCGATGCGTTCGACGGTTTAAAAATGATGTCGCTGATCAAAGAGAATAAACTGGATGAATTTGTTGCCGCGCGTGATAGTAAAAAGCGATCGAGCGCGCCGGCTGTCAAACGCCAGTCCATGGTCAAATACGAGGCGCTCACCTACGAACATAATATTCCAGCGCCGCCGTTTTGGGGAACAAAAGTGGTGCGCGATATTGATTTGGATACGGTTTATTCTTATCTTACCGAGTCGGTGCTGTTTCGTGGACGCTGGGGCTATCGCCGCGGCGATCTGTCGCGTGATGATTATGACAAACTCATCGACACTCACGTTCGTCCGGAATTTGAAGCGCTGAAGGAGAAATGCAAGGATGACCATTTCCTCATCCCGGAGGTCGTCTACGGCTATTTTCCCTGCAATCGGGATGGCGATGAGGTGATTTTGTTTGATCCGGACACGGACAAGGAATTACTGCGTTTCGCCTTTCCGCGCCAGAACAAAGAACCGTATCGCTCCATCGCAGATTTCTTTCTACCGCTTGATTCGGGCGTGCGCGACATTATGCCGCTGCAAGTCTGCACGGTCGGACAAAAAGCGTCCGACGAGGCCGCGCGTTTGTACGAAGCGGACGCTTATAAAGACTATCTGCTATTTCATGGCCTGAGTGTGGAAACCGCCGAGGCGCTCGCCGAATATTGGCATCAGGTCATCCGGCAAGAGCTGAATATCACCGAGGAAGACGGCGCCGGCATTGACGATTTTGTCGTGCAAAAATATCGCGGCTCGCGTTACTCATTCGGTTATCCGGCGTGCCCGGATTTGTTCGGCAACCGGCAGATTACCAAGTTGTTGCATCCGGAGCGTATCGGTGTGTTAATTACCGAAGAAGATCAGATGACGCCGGAACAAACGACGAGCGCGTTTATTGTGCATCATCCGCAGGCGAAATATTTTACTTTGGACTAAAATGGGAAAAGGGAAACGGCCGTTTGTCGCCCCAGTTCTTCTTTACCTGCGGCCTGATCCCATTAAAAATGCTGAGGAGACCCTATCATGCAAAAGTACATTTGCGCCAATTGTGGTTACGTTTACGATCCCGAGACTGGTGATCCGGAAAATGGTGTTCCGCCCGGAACAAAATTTGAAGATTTACCGGAAGACTGGATGTGCCCGGTGTGTTATGTGGGCAAAGAACAGTTTGATGAACTGTAAACCTGGTGACAAATCACCAATCTGAAATCCACAGATCTCAGATTGGTGATTAAGAGTCATCCGTCGAATTTTCCCGCTTTACGCAACATCCTCACCTTCTCTGCCGCGCCGTTCGTTCAGCTCGATGATCATATCATCCACTTTTTTATCACCCAATGGATAAAATGCCAGCAGAATCATCGACAACACCCCAATGCCGGCCGGAATCAGGCTGAACAACAAAATCAAACCGTTCACGCTTTCTTTCGTTTGATCCACATTTGGTTCAAATCCAACCTGCGCCATAAGCTGAAGCGCCACAAACGCGCCAATAGCCCAGCCAAATTTTTGCGACATGGTCGATGCGGAAAATACCAATCCGGTGGCGCGGCGGCCGTTTTTCCATTCGCCATAGTCTGCCGTATCCGCGTACATGGCCCATAGCAGCACGCTGAGCGGGCCGCCGGTTATCGAACCGGTCACCTGGAACAGGTAAATCAGTGCGAGTTGTTTTGCTGAAAGGATGTAAAACGTCGCCGTGCTAAGGATGGCAACGACGAAAAAAATCATGAATGTGGTTTTCTTGCCCAGTTTTTTCGCCACAACACTGACAATCAAAACGCCGAGCAACGATGAAATTTGTCCAACCGTATTAAAGGCAGACACAAGAGCTTCCATGCTGTAAACACGTGTGCCGAGAAACGGCAGGCTCAATTCCTGCTGGCCGACAACATACTTGAAATAATGCACGGTCACACTGCCGCGAACCGCAACAAAGAGGATGAACGTAATGGTCGCGCCAAGCAAAATAAGCCACGGCACATTGGTTACGAGCTCCTTCAAGTCCTTCAAAATGGAAGATTCTTGCGATTTGGGCGGTTGAATTCTTTCTTTTGTGCCCCGAAAGGCAATAAGAAAAAACAGCACGGCGGCGATGCCGTAAATAATAAAAGACATTTGCCAGCCTTTTGCCTCATTAGTGCCGCCAAGCACTTTTACCATCGGCAATAACGTCGCCGACACAATAATGCCGGCGCCATACGCAAAAATAAATTTAATGGATGATACCGATGTTCGTTCGTTCGAATTCGGCGAGATGACGCCCATCAACGCGGTGTACGGAATATTAATCGCCGTGTAGAGCATCATGATAAGAATAAAAGTGGCGTATGCCCAAATGAGTTTACCTGATGGGCCAAATTCGGGAACCGTAAATGTCAGCACGCCGGAAATGGCAAACGGGACGCATAACCATAACAGGTAGGGACGAAACTTGCCCCAGCGCGTATTGGTGCGATCGGCAATAATGCCCATCAAGGGATCATTGACGCCGTCCCACAACCGGCTGATTAAAAACATAGCGGACGCTGCCGCCGCGGGGATGAGAAAAACATCAGTATAAAAATAGGTGAGATACAGCATAAAGGTTTGCCAGTACAGCACGGATGCCAGGTCTCCGAAACCGTAGGAGAGCTTTTCGGTCATTTTTAATTGGCCGGATGATACGTCTGACATGGGAGGTCCTTTCCTTGAGGCGGTCATTAATTGATTTTGGAAAGGTAAAATAATTTGACGATTATTCAAAGTAAAACGGCGGGAAAATCGATCTCGAAAAGCATCGAATCAGATTTTGGCTTTTTCGTCATGCAAAAAAACGCAGAGCAGATGCCGTTCCCATGGAGTCTCGCCACATATACTGGAAAATTAATAGCAGGATATTGGCATTTTGAATGGGCCCATTTCACCTATCGCAGCAGCAATCCCAACATCGCACACACCAATGCAACGTTGATGGATACAATCCAGAGATAAAAGAGCGGCGCCGCTCGTCCAGTCTCTTTTTTGGTAATTTCTTTATATTGATGCGCATATTTGATGATGTACATTTTTAGAAAAATAAAATTAATCGTGATGCCGCGTTTTTGCAGTTCCGTAACGATCAGAATGGACGCCAAAACATTGGCCATAACTCCGCCAAAAGCAAGAACGATCAAGAACGTTGAAAAATCCATTGTATACCTCTCATTTTTGTGATAACAGCCTATAGTACACATCACATTGTGAGGTATTTGGGTGTGATTTGAAATTTTACAAGAGAAGATTTGTTCGCCCCAAAATGTGACATCTCCCCTAAAACGCAAAAAGGCTCGACATATGTGCCGAGCCTTTTTGCTCCGGTGGTAGGACTCGAACCTACAACCTAGTGGTTAACAGCCACCCGCTCTGCCGATTGAGCTACACCGGAATTGAGTCTGCTAATATAACAATTTGTACATCGAATGTCAATATTTGTTTTCCAATTTTTCGGCGAAATTTAAATTTTATACGGCACCATCGCCAAAATAAAGAAACCGATCCAAAAGTTTAACATAGTTGCTCCATGTTTTCCCGGGCTCATTTTCATGTTCTTCGATGCGATCGAACGCGCCGAGTTTAGCATCAAGCTCATCCGCGCAATTCAGCACAAAGGCCTCGCGCATCATCGGCAGGACAGGCGATCCCTGCTCCAGCTTTCCTTGATGAGATAGCACAAGATGAAGCAGTTCATCTCGCAGGGCGAGGGGAAAATCTTTGATCGTTTCAATCGATTGTGCCACAAGAAAGTAGCCAATAGCGATGTGTCCATGCAATCGCCCGGCATCGGAATAGTCGATAAATCCATGCCACTTGAACTCGATAATTTTTCCAATATCATGCAGTAACGCTCCAGCAAGCAAAAGGTCACGATCCACATTCTTATAGTTTTCCGCTATCGCCAATGACAAGCGGGCGACATTGATGGTGTGCTCCAGCAATCCCCCAAGGTAACAGTGATGCCACAACTTGCCGCCAGGGGCTTTTTTTAATTTTTCAGAAACCTGCTCATCATTGAGTATTTTTGCCAACAGTTTTTTCAAATATTGATTTTTTACCTGTTTCGACAGGTCAACATACTCTTCAAAAAGCTCGAGCACATTTTTCTTCGAGCACGGTAAAAACAGGTCGAGGGAAATATTATCAGAGTCACAAACGGGTCTGATTTTTGTGATGGACAGATGTGGTTTGCCATGCCAGTCAATGACAGTGGCGCGAGCTTTGACGAGATCACCAACTTTGATTTCGGCATCGGCATCGTGCCAGTCACCCCAGAATGAACCGAACAGACGCCCGGAGGCATCACCCAGTTCAACGGACAGGTAAGTTTCAGTACTGTCTTTTTTCGTTCGAATTTCTTTGTGCCGGACCACAAAATAATCTGTAATGCTCTGCCCGGCTTTGAGATCGGCAATCATAACACCCCCGAAATTTTTAGCCCCTATTTTTATTTAACGTTTACGAGAACCTGTGGATGACTTGTCCTGCGATGAACTCGATGTTGTATGTGATCGTCGTCCAACGCTGCGTTTCGGTTCGGACGCATTTTGTTGACTCTCAGAATTATTATCTGAGGCATTGCTTTTCCCGAGCGATCCTCCGCCCTGTACCGGCATGGCAACAGGCGCTGCCGTTTGAGGAACGTAATTATTAAAATCTCGCGGGCCGGTTCCGGACGGTTCCGACGCCTCATTGGCAATAATCGTATCTTCATCTTGCCACCAGGGAGAAGCGGAATAAAATTGCCAGTTAAAGTCGCTCTGAGCGCTTTCCGGCAGGATCGGCGCCGAATAACGGCTGCTGTCATGACACTCCAGACAGTCATCGGTCACATAAATTTCGCCCCATTTGTTCTCATTGACCGGTGGGTGTGTAAAAGCGGTGTAGCAACCGTGCGTCAAAAAAACCAATAAAAGAAAAAGAACGAGAACAATCAGTTTGGGATAGCGAGACATTATAAAATACTTCCATAATAGGTCAGTTTGATAATGCGCCGGTAATCGGTTTTATTGCCTTCGATCGAGCCGAGCATATTTTGCAGGTCAAAATCAAAAAACATATTGCGGCCAAATGCCCAGCGCACTCCCATATTTAACAGTCCGCGCGGATAATATTTTGAATCATCAAGCGCAAAGTCATACTCAATGAGCAGGGCAAGATCGCGTATAAAATGGATATCTCCACCCATAAAAATTGTTGGTATGGACTTTTCGCCTTCACCTTTTTCGATAGAATAGCTGACACCGGCATGAAGTCCGGTATTCACAAAAGAGGCGTACCCTTTTGACACGACACAGTAAAATCCGCGTGATTTAAAATGATAACGCTTGTGCATATCCTGGTAATCTGGATAGGTTGTTGGAATGGAATAATATCCAGTCGAATCCTGGACGGGTTCCGGAGTTTCCGGGTAGTATGGGCCATAACCTTGCGAATCAAAACCGACGACAATGGCCGGCATGCGCATGCTCTCTTCCGTGGCGCGATAAACAAAGTGGACGCCCGGCATGGGATTCCAAGTAATTTTTTGGGCATTGCCAATAATATCGAGACCGCCAAAAGAGACGCCGAACATGATTTTATTGGAGATTCCCGCCGATAGACTTGCCAGCAGTCCACCATGTTCATATATGCGGGTTCCGGCGCGAAACGAGCCGCCACGCAGGATACTGGCCGTCGGCATATCGATGATCTGAACAGGTTTATTAAAATAGGACTCGTCCTGAATAATCACTTTGCTGGGGCCATAGGTTCGATCATCGAATTGCCCTTGCGCGAAAAGCGAGATCGTGACACAACATAAAGTGAGAATGAAAAAAGATAAAACTTTTCCCGTGCGATCCGAAATCATAGGACACACCCTTAGCTATTCCATGAATAGTTGAATGTAAGGTATCAATGCTACAAAGTCAATAGTTATAGGAGCATACACGATGAAAAGTTTCATCAATTTTACAACTTGGTAATGAC
>CAYSNA010000173.1:0-10697 GCA_964432185.1 uncultured Cytophagia bacterium | reverse complement strand
AAACCGGCGACAAACGTTCGGTGAATGTCAAGGTGTACTTTACAGGGTAGATACCCTAAATGTGCTGATTTGAAAATATCCCGATTAAATGAACGGCTGCGGTTTTGTTCCTGGCATGGTCATGTGGACGTGCAAACCGCGGAGGCGCCGAAGAGAAATGTTTTACCAGTGCCGGTTCTCTGCGCATTCCGCGGTTGTGCATCCATCAACGAGAAAAATCATTCGATAAACAACATGCTCGCCGGGATAATCTGTTTTTCCACTCCCGGGCCGGCAATTCCGACCTCAAGCCCGGCATCGCCGTCTCGTTCAAAATAGGCGAGACGAATTTTGTGCGCGCCTTTGGCGAGGGCAATAACGCCGTGTTTTTCTTCCATGCCGTGAATGCTGCCATTGTCAACGACCAGTTGGTCATTTATAAAAAGTTGACTTCCGTCATCCGAGGTGGTATAAAATGTATAAACGCCGTCCTGCGGAATGTAAATGAGGCCAGTAAAATCAAAGGCATAATAATCTGCTGCATCCGCATTGGTGATGGAGAAGAATGGAAGGTTGCCCGTTTTGACCGGCTGCAATTTTTCAAACGGCGGCATATCGCTCCACTCACCCTGATAATAGGCGTAGGCAATGCCCGCTTTCGTGGCCAAGACTTTAGCGGGGGCGGCAGGTTCAACTTTGCTAAACGATCTGCTCACAACTTCGCTGCGTGGTCGACCGTTCTTGAAACAACGCGCCTTGATGGTGGTCGTTTCGGTGAGGGTAATGGCGCTTTCCGCACTGGGCGAGTCCACTGTCGGTATCGATCTGTCCGTGGTAAAATGGACCTGAACGTCCGCATCTTCCGCCGTCAAAACAACCGAAAGATCGCTGACAAAAATATCGGCGTTTGCCAGAATTTTCGGCGGACGGCTGACATCCGGTTTGCCTTTAATGTCCAGAACGACAACACTATTTATCGCATCCGGCGCATTTACGGGCAGATCGATCACCAACGCATCTTCGCTTTGTGTGACTGTGAGTTTTTCATCCGGGGCCGCCAACAAAAAGGCGCCGAGGGTTTCATTAAAAATGCCGGGTAAAATCAGTTTAGCGTTTTGGGGCCAGTCAAAAACATGCAGATAAAGTCGCGTGTCATTCTTCATCGATTTTTGCGTGCAGCGTCCCCAAACCAATTGCGCGAATGGACTGGCAGATGTCCCGTAAATCGATTCGCCGTTGATTTTCATCCAGTCGCCCATGGCGGCCAATCGATCGATACTCTCCTGCGGAAATGTACCGTCCGCTTTGGGGCCGACGTTGAGCAAAAAGTTGCCGCCCTTTGATGCGATGTCCGCTAACTTTTGCAGCAGGTCTTTGTTCGATTTCCAGTTATCATCATTTTTGTTGTAGCCCCAGTGATCATTCATGGTCATGCACGTTTCCCAATCGACCCCGGGCAAACCGGTGGCCGGGATTTCCTGTTCCGGCGTACCAAAATCACCCTTGAACTCATCGCCGCGTGTCATGCCTTCCATGCCGGATCGGCCTTTATCCACACGATTGTTGATGATGATCCCCGGCTGCAATCCCTTGACATAATTATAGAGATCAACGCCGCGCTCATGCGTCCAGGTGCTCTCCCATTCGCCGTCAAACCACAGCACGCCGATATCGCCATAATTTGATGTCAACTCGGCCAGTTGATTTTTCATGTATTGCACATAGCGGTCGTAATCCGCTCCTTCGGTTGGGCGATCAGTTTCCCACGGGCGGCGCGGCAGATAATCCGGATGATGCCAATCCATGATGGAATGATACCAACACATTTTCAGCCCTTCTCTGGCGCAGGCGTCGGCAAGCTCTTTGAGGATGTCGCGCTGAAATGGCGTGGACATGACATCGTAATCGGTATGTTCGGAATCAAACAGACAAAAGCCGTCATGATGTTTTGAGGTGATGACGATATATTTCATGCCGGCATTTTTAGCCATTTTCACCCATGCATCCGCATTAAAATTGACCGGATTGAATTGATCGACAAATTGATCGTAGGTGTCGATTGGTATCTCCGCCGTGTGGCGAATCCACTCGGCATGATTGGTTTCGCCGTTCCACTCGCCGGCCGGAATGGCGTACAAGCCCCAGTGGATGAACAGACCGAACCGCGCGTCGCGCCACCAGGTCATGTCCGTCTCGTCGGTCTGTTGTCCGGAGGTGCAGGACAGATAATAGGCGCTCAAGAAAACCAGAAAAACAACCAGCAACTTTTTCATAACACTCTCCATGTTAATGATGTTTTTGTGAGTTGAAATATGCGTAGATTATTGTGTTTCCATGGCGGACTCGTTTTGAGCATAAAAGAAATGATGTTGGAAAATATGGCTATTCCGGGCAGATAGCAAGAAAAAGGTGATGCACAACTCTGGCAGGATTTCTAATCCTGTAGGAATAAAGAGGAAAATTTATTCCATCACGACCGGCTCGGACAATTCCTTGATCGTCAATTCGCCAAACCAGGTGGGATTGTAATTCCAGTCTTTGATCAACTGCGGACCGGCCGATGGATGCAGACACCAGGCGGCCCAGGAAAATTTATGCCGCCGCATGTACTGCGTGATATTGACGCCGTACTGTTGGTGCCCGGCTTCGTCCTTGTTCAAACCCCATTCGCCAACAATGATGGGATATAGCTCGCCGACATCACCCCATTTGCCGTTCCAATTTGTGTCTTTCCAGGGATAGGGATGCGTGTCGTAAGCAATGTTGAATCCTTCCAGGGCATAGCCATTGAGAATACCGCTCAGATCATAGCCCCAATCCAGTCCGCCGGCAATGACAATATTGTCCGCACCGGTCGCGCGAATAGCCTCATACAATTCCTGATGGCCGACCGCGCGGTAGGTGAGATTGATATCCTCGCCATTACGATTATAATATTCTGTATATTCACCGCCGTTCAACCACAACTCCCAGTCGATGCCGTAGGGCTCATTATACAAGCCGAACAGCACAGCAGGATGATTTTGATAAATCGTCGCGACTTCTTTCCAAAAGATCAGCGAGTTCTCATCCGGCATTTTGTGCTGGCCGATGTATTGGCCCCACAGGTTGCCGTTTGACCAATGCAGGTCCAGCCAAATATAGGCGCCCTTTTCGTTTCCGGCTGTGACGATGGCCTCAACCAGGCGCCGATAGGCCATGCCGCCATCGGATTGTTCGGGACCATAGCCGTACCATCGATCCTGCGACAACGGGATGCGCAACAGATTGCAGCCCCACACATTTATCATGTGATCGACCGATTTCAACATGTTATCGCCGCTGGCTGTCCATTCCAAACTCGGAATATTGACGCCGCGCAGCACGACCTTTTCACCCTGATCCGTGACAAACCAGCGGCCTTCCGTGTGCAGCGGCGACAACGACGGTTCTTCAGTAGCCGGCGTCGGTTTTGTCGGTTCGTCCTTTTTACATTGGATGGACCATAACACCAGCACAATCAAAATTGCAGAAATTTTAAATTTCATAACACGAAATCCATTTTGGCTTTTTATAGTTTACCAAATCAGTTTACCAAATCAGTTTAACAATCCCAAGAAATTAAATTTGCGCTATTAAAGAAAATTGTTATGTTATGACCGATTTTTGCCGATTGAGTTGTCTGAAATAAGCGTCCGGCAAATGTGGTTTACTCTTGAAAATACAAAAAATCAAACTGGAAGAGACCATGTCCGTTTACGAGACCGTACAGAAACGACGAACGATTCGTCGTTTTCAGCAGAAAAAAGTGCCGCTCATCACGCTTCGAAAAGTTGTGGATTCCGCCCGCATGGGACCATCGGCGATGAATTTGCAGCCGTGGGAATTCATCATTGTCGACAGCCCGGAACTTGTCCGCCGGATTCTTGAAAATTCGAAATGGGCCGGTTACCTGCCGCGCGAGCAGGGCCCGCCGCCACCGGGACAGGAGCCGACGGCGTTCATTGTGGTGCTGCGTAATCATCGTTTTAAATCGAAATGGACCGGTCATGACATTGGCGCGGCGGTGGAAAACATGATTCTTGTGGCGCTGGAAGCGGGTGTTGGAAGTTGCTGGATCGCGTCGGTCAACCGGCCGCCACTCATGGAAGCGTTGCGCGTGCCGGAAGAGTATGAGATCGATTCGGTGCTCGCGCTCGGTTATCCCGCTGAAGAGCCGAAAGCCTTCGATCTGGACGAGTCGGTCAAATATTTTCGCGACGAAAATGGACAGTTGCACGTGCCCAAACGCACGATGCAGGCGGTTGTCAGTCATAATAAATTTGGTGAGCGCTAGAGTGTGACGGTTTCAAAATCCACACTGGATCGGGCAAAGGCTTTTTTATGTTGGGATGTTTTTGACAACGTCGCCATTCAACTGGTGCCGTTGAAAAAAGCCGCGGCATTTTATTATCCACCGCAGTCCGACCTGCATTCCATTGTGTTGTTTTTCGATCCACGGCACAGCGATTTTTCTGAGCCGCTGTTTTTGCTTTTTCATGAAGCCGGTCACAAACAACAATGGGAGAATCTGGGAAAAGAATTTGACGAGATGATGGCAATTCCCACCGGCCCGCAGCGACAAGCTTTTGAGGCTGAAGCGTGGCGCCTGGCCCGTTCGCTTTTCGCTCGATTTGTGGAAAATCAAACGTTGAATCCCGAGGTCTTGCAGCGCTTTGATTCATTTGCGCAAAAGGCGGTAGAAAGTTATGGCGTGAATTCCAATCGTTGACATTCTAAAAATCGTTCTTTACATTACCTCAAAAACAGAACGTTGGATTGGGGTGAATCTATGAATTTTAAAACTTTATGCAGACATGGTCATTTGCTGTACTTCTGTCTTGCTGTAATTGTCTTGTTTCAGATACTAAATGCTGCTGCTATGGAAAATGATGTATTGCTCTCGGCAAAATTGCTCGATCCGCAAACGATACATGTCCAATTGAACAAAAGCCTGGCGCCTGAGGAGGCGGGCCGTGTGGAGATTATGCCGGAACTGACCGTTCTGACCATGGCTTCCACCGATCATCACCTTGAGCTCAAGGTTGAACCGGTCGATCTGTCGCAAAATTACCAGATCAAGTTTTTGGATGATGTTGTCAGCCTCCGCGTTGGTGATTATCTTGACGAGCTGATTTCCGCCAAACCACTCGGCTGCACCTGGGATGAGTTTCGAACCACATTTCGCCTGTTCGCACCGCGAGCCAGCCTGGTGCAGTTGCATCTTTTCGAAAGCGTCGAAAATCCCTCTGCTGATGTTTACGATTTAAAACCGGACAGTGACGGTGTCTGGGAGCTATCCCTCGACGGTCATTTTTTCGGTCAGTCTTATGCCTATTCTGTTGATGGGCCGCAGGGTGAGCAGGAAAATTTTGATCCGTCCAAGCTGGTGGCGGATCCCTATTCTCTGGCCGTGGCCACGGAAAATCATTACCTGCATCGCGGCAAAACTCTGATTCTCGATACTTCCCGTTACGATTGGCAGGGCGATAGACCGCTTGGACTTCAACACAAAGATTTGATCATTTATGAATGCCATGTCCGCGATTTAACGGCCCATCCGAGTTCCGGCGTCGATCCCACGCTGGCGGGAAGCTACAAGGGGCTCATTCAAAAAGATATTCGCGGCGGTATCGAACACGTTAAATCTCTTGGTGTCAACGCGGTCGAATTTTTGCCTATTCATGATTTTGGCAATATTGAAATTCCGTTTAACGAGCCGGCCGGTGACGTCACCAATACCTGGAATCCGTACGCGCGTAATCATTGGGGCTATATGACCTCCTATTTTTTCGCGCCGGAATCTTACTATGCGACCGATCAAACGCTGACACCCGGCGCTCACTGCGGCAGCGACGGCCGCCAGGTGAACGAATTCAAAGATGTCGTCAAGGCATTTCATGATGAAGGCATTGCCGTGATTCTCGATGTGGTTTACAACCACGTCTCGCAATACGATCAAAATTGCTTCAAATACATTGACAAAAAATATTATTTCCATTTGAATGAAGATGATACCTACTGCGCGGCCAGCGGCTGCGGCAATGATTTTAAAACTGACCGTCCGATGGCGCGCCGGCTCATTCTTGACAGTGTCAAATACTGGATGCAGGAATATCATATCGACGGTTTCCGCTTTGACCTCGCCGCCATGATTGATTGGGAGACTATTGATGAGATAAAAAAAGCAGCGCAAAAAATTAATCCCAATGTGATACTCATCGCCGAACCGTGGGGCGGCGGCGGCTACAATCCGGCGGAATTTTCTCAACATGGCTGGGCCGCCTGGAACGATCAAATTCGTAATGGCGTCAAAGGACAAAACCCCTTTGATAATCACGGCTTCATTTTTGGCCGCTGGTTTGATAATAATACGCCGGAACGGATGAAGAGCTACGTTCTGGGCTCTCTTGCTGAAGATGGCGTTCTTTTTCAAAAAACGTCACATGCTATTAATTATCTTGAATCGCACGACGATCACACGTTGGGTGATTTTATCCGAATTGCGCTTGGTGGTTCAGAAGTGGTTCAAGACGTTGACAATAATGCACAATTAACCGAAACACAACTTGCCCTCAACAAATTGGGCGCGCTGTTTCTGTTGACCAGCCAGGGCGCCGTGATGCTTCATGAAGGTCAGGAATGGGCGCGCAGCAAAGTTATTGCGCCAACCGATGTGCCGGATGAACAGATCGGCCATATCGATCATAACAGCTATAACAAGGACAACAACACCAATTGGCTCAATTTTGCGCATGCGGACATGAACGCCGACCTGGTGAATTACTATAAAGGCTTGATTGAGCTGCGAAAAGCGCATCCGGCGTTTCGGCACGCCGTCAAACTCGATTTTATATTTTACAGTGATCCTCAGAATCAATTTGCCGTAATCTACAAGTTGAGCAAATTCGGTTCGGATGATACTTATGATTTTTTTGTCGTCATTAATGGCAGTCGTAATCTCGATGCTCATGTCAAACTGCCGCCAGGGGAGTGGCAGGTCCTGGTCGATCGCGACCGCGCCGGAACGCAGGTTCTCGATACGGTGACGGACTCGCTCATGGTGCTGCCGTCCTCAGGCATGGTATTGCGCCAATGAAAAAGCCCCCCCGCGGGCTTTTTTTGTTTTGATACACAGGAGTATGTGGTGGAACGGAAAAAGACTCTGACATCGGTTTTGGTCAAACCAACCGGCCCACGCTGCAACTTGGATTGCACCTATTGTTTCTATCTCGAAAAGGATGAACTGTTTGGGCGCAAAAAAATCTATCGTATGAGCGACGAGATTTTGCGCAATATGGTGAAACAGGTGATGTGGCAAGGCGGTCGCGCTATTTCATTCGGCTGGCAGGGCGGCGAACCTACGCTCATGGGACTGTCGTTTTTTGAACGCGCGGTTGAATATCAGATACGATTCGGTCAACAGGGCCAAACTGTCGGCAATGGCCTGCAAACCAACGGCATTTTATTGAACGAAGACTGGGCGCTGTTTTTGCGCGATGCGCAATTTCTCGTCGGTTTGTCGCTCGATGGCCCGGCGCATATACACGATAAATATCGTCGTTTCCCCAGCGGTCGATCAAGCTGGGAGTATGTGGTCAAGGCGCGCGACACGCTGCTCAACAAAGGTGTGGAGGTGAATGCGCTTGTGGTTGTTAATGATTATTCGGTCAAGCACGCGCAGGAAATTTACCAGTATCACAAAAGTAACGGCCTCACTCACATGCAATTCATTCCTTGCGTCGAGCCTGATCCGATCGATCCCACAAAAGCTGCCGGTTATTCTGTGGACGCCGAATCTTATGGTGATTTTTTATGTGATATTTTTGACCTTTGGTCTAGAGATTTTAAAAACGGCCGGCCTACCACATCTATTCGTTGGTTTGATTCGGTTTTTTATACCTATGTTGGATACGAAGCGCCGGAATGTACGCTTTTAAAAGAATGCGGCGTTTATGTCGTTGTGGAGCATAACGGCAATGTCTACTCGTGCGATTTTTTCGTCGAGCCGAAATGGCATCTCGGCAATTTAATGGACGACAGGTTGGATGATTTACTCAACTCGCCGCTGCAAACTGAATTTGGCCAAGTGAAGAGCCAGCTTCCACCGGAGTGTCATACCTGCCAATGGTTGAGGCATTGCTGGGGTGGCTGCCCCAAAGATCGACAGGGGGATCCCGCGGATAACGGCTCGAATCATTTTTGCCGATCCTATATCAAATTTTTTGAACATGCGGATAAAAAGCTGAGAAAGCTCGCCGATGAATGGAAGCAAGAGCAGCAACGCGGGCAGGTGCGTGAAGATGGCTCAACAAAACGAGCATTCGAAAATGTCGGGCGGAACGATCCATGCCCCTGCGGGAGTGGAAAAAAGTTTAAGAATTGTCATGGGAAATTTTAATCACGACGTGCACATATCGTTCTTTCAAAAATAGAATTCGTCTAATTCGTGATTAAAATAAAAAAGGTCTGATGTATATATCATCAGACCTTTTTTGTCGGTGCCGAAGGTGGGACTCGAACCCACACAAGCGTAAGCTTACACGGCCCTGAACCGTGCGCGTCTACCAATTTCACCACTTCGGCAACGGATGTTTAAAAAAGCTGAAAAATATAAAGAATGCCGTTTTAAAATGCAAGCGATTTTCCGAGTCTATGCTTGATTTTCAGTAAATTTAATTGTAGATTTCCTAACTTTTTTAGAGTTGAATAATTATGGCAGATAGCAAAAATAAAATATCTCTCACCAATCGTCGAGCTTTTCACGATTACGAGATCCTGGAGAAATTCGAAGCCGGCATCGTCCTGCATGGAACCGAAGTCAAATCCATACGGCAGGGCAAAGCAAGTTTCAAGGATTGTTATGCCAAGGTTATTGATGGCGAGCTGTGGATCGTCAGTATGCACATCACACCATATGACCATGGTGGTTATACAAATCATGATCCCGTGCGTCGTCGGAAATTATTGCTGCACAAATATGAGATCAAAAAACTCATCGGCAAAATTGAAGAAAAGGGATTGACCGTCGTGCCGTTGCGATTGTATTTCAAGAGCGGCAAAGTCAAAGTCGAGCTGGGATTGGCGCGCGGTAAAAAAATCCATGATAAACGCAAGGATATTGCGTCACGCGATATGACGCGCGATGCACAGCGTGAACTCAAGAATAAATATCGAATGAATCTTTAATGGTGTAAATGTGAAGTCTGATAATGTATTTGATGAATTAAAACGACGTGGATTTGCCGCACAAACGACTGATCCCGAACCGTTATACGAGTTGTTGGGTAAAGAATCGGTCACGTTTTATATTGGTTTTGATCCAACAGCGGATAGCTTACATGTTGGGCATCTTATGGGCGTCATGGCCATGAGCCATATGCAGCGATTTGGACACCGCCCCATTGCTATTGTTGGCGGCGGCACGGCTATGGTCGGCGACCCAAGTGGCAAAACCGAAATGCGCAAAATGATGACGCGCGAAGCCATTGTTGAGAATACGGCAAAGATTAAAGCGCAGTTGTCACGTTATATTGATTTTGATAATGACAAAGCCATTCTTGTTGATAATTATGATTGGCTTGGCCGTTTGAATTATATCGAATTTCTGCGCGATGTTGGTCGACATTTTAGCGTCAATAAAATGTTGACTTATGAAACCTACAAGCGGCGTATGGAAACGGGATTGTCGTTTCTCGAATTTAACTATCAACTTTTACAGTCTTATGATTTTTACATGCTGTGGAAAAAGTACGACTGTAAATTGCAAATGGGCGGCGATGATCAATGGGCTAATATTCTCGCGGGCGCGGATTTGATCCGTCGTATGGCGGGTGGAGATGCCTACGGTCATACTTTTCCATTAATTACAACGGCATCCGGTCAGAAAATGGGCAAGACGGAAGCCGGTGCCTTGTGGCTCGACGCCGAGAAAACATCGCCTTATGATTACTTTCAGTACTGGGTCAATATTGATGACCGCGATGTTGTCAAATGCTTATCTTTTTTTACTTTTTTGCCAATGGATGAGATTGAGCCGATCAAAAATATCAAGGGCGCCCAGCTCAATACGGTGAAAACAATTTTGGCTTACGAAGCAACCAAACTGACACATGGAGAAAGAGCAGCGCAAGAATCCCTGACAGCCGCGATGGCTGCATTTGGTGGGCGTGAGATTCCCTCGGATTTATTACCATCGTGTTCTATCCCACGTGGCATCGTCCATGCCAGCGAGAAATCGATTCCGAGTGTGGATGTGCCGCTCTCCGTTTTGGAGACCTTGCCCAAGGTAACAGAGATTTTTGGCGACTATAATTTAACCGGATCTCGCGGAGAGGCGCGCCGTCTTATTCAGCAAGGCGGCGTTTCTGTGAATGATATGCGGATTGCAGATATTGATGCAGTGCTCTCAGTAGATGATATTATTGATGGCAAAATTGCAATTCGTATCGGAAAGAAGAAACACTTTCATCTTTTAATAAAATAATCGAAATTTTTTCAAGTATGACAAAGAAACTACTTGCGCGAGATGAAAAAAGTGTTATCTTTGTATCTGCTTTATTGAGGCAGGGAATTGAGTTGTTTTGTTGAAATTCCCACTATGTTGGCAAGTTTTTGAAAGAAAGTCTGAGAAATATTAAAAAATTTGTTGACAAAGAAAGGAAAAAGCCGTATCTTTTACGGCTTTGCTTCTAAGAAAA
>CAYSNA010000172.1:0-10738 GCA_964432185.1 uncultured Cytophagia bacterium | reverse complement strand
CATCCGCGCTGTTGGGTGTTGGAGCGGGATCAACGCATTTTGCAACAGTAAGCGGTTGAATTCATTATAGACGATTGAGGTAAAATGAAAAAAATAAAGCAGCTCAGCGCGATTCTTGTTTTTCTATCCTTGTTTTCACACACAACGGCCGACGTGCAGAACAACACATATCTGCACACAATCTCGTACGGGCCAAACAGTTGGGTCATGAATGACGTAAACAATTCTTCCCGAATGATGACATCGAACGGAGTGGCGCGCTGGTCCAATCCCGAATACATGATTCGAACATTTTTTTATATTGAACATCTGGGCAGCATCCATGTGGCGTTAAATGCCAAAGTCCACTCCGATTCATCAAGTCTCAAGATTGACTATGCGCAATTGTCAAAAACGTTGACGCTGAAAAATTCAGATTTTGATATCGTGCCGATTGGCGATGTTCAAATTGATTCACCCGGTTACTATTTTATTGATGTGCAGGGCATAAAAAAACAAGCCGAGTTTTATGCTGACATTCAAGAACTCATTGTGCGGGCACCCGGCGACAGTTCCAGGGCAAAATATCTCAAAGATGATTTTTATTTTGGCCGCCGCGGACCGTCAACGCATCTCATCTATCAAGTCCCGGACGGCGTTGAGAACGTCGAATGGTTTTACAGTGAAATTGAAATTGACACCGGGCAGGATGTTATCGGCTCATATTTTATGGCCAATGGTTTTCGCGAGGGCTATTTTGGCATTCAGGTCAATTCGGCTACGGAACGGCGAATTCTGTTTTCCATCTGGAGTCCATATAAAACAGATGATCCGAACGATATTCCGGACGATTATAAAATCCGCCTGTTGAAAAAAGGGAATGGCGTTCATACCGGCGAGTTTGGCAACGAAGGCGCCGGCGGGCAGAGCTACAAAATCTTTGACTGGAAAACCAACATGCGTTACGCATTTCTTGTCGGTGCACAACCAACGGAAAACAACTCGACAATCTACACCGCCTATTTTTACGATCCCGATGCCGGCTCATGGAATTTGATTGCCGGCTTTGAACGCCCGCACACAAAGACCTATTTAATGGGATTGTATTCTTTTCTCGAAAACTTTATCCCGGACACCGGTGTTCTTCCCCGCCGCGGCGGTTATTACAATCAGTGGGTGCGGGATACAAACGGGACATGGCACGAGATCACCCACGCCACATTTTCCGCGGACGCCACGGCCAGAAAAGACGCGAGGCTGGATTATTCAGGAGGAGTTAAGAATGGTGGCTTTTATTTGAAGAATTGTGGCTTTACGAATGATCGGATTTCTATTGGAACATCTTTAAGTCGTGAGTCCCAAAAACCGGAACCAGACGTTAAATTTGACATGTTGGAGTAATGCTTTCCGCGAGGTCATGGGTAAATTAGAGGAGGTTAATAAATTCAGTGACGGTCAAATCAGCCTGACGAATAATTGCCCGCAGCGTACCTCGGTCCAGCTCTTTCTGATCCGGCACAACCAATTGTGCAAACGGATCATCTCGTCTTAAAATGATATGACTGCCGTGTCGGCGCTTTTCAACAAATCCGACGTTTAAAAGGGCCTTCACACAATCGCGCCCAGATATACGAGGCAAATTACTCATACAGCCAAAACCAGAGTCTCAAAATTCTCTTCGGGCACAGTTAAACCATCAGCTTCCAACGCCAATATATAACCTTCAATCGCTTCCTTGATATTTATAATCGCTGCTTCGCGAGTTTCTCCCTGGCTGATACAACCAGGCAGGCTTGGACATTCCGCAATCCAGTAGCCATCCTGACCTTTTGAAATCACAACTTCTCGCATGTGAGCTCCATTTTTTAGTTATACTTTAAATTACATGCAAAATGCTTATTTTCAAGCACTATTTTTTCACCCACAAAGCCACCTTGCCGTCACATCTCGAAAAATCACCGCCACCAACAATACGGCACCCATAATCAATCCGAAAACCATCCATTTGTTCAAGCGTTCTTTGCCGACGATGGTGGTCAGCGCGACGCCGCTGGTGAGCGACACGCCCTGAGTAATCGTAAACACCGCGGCGGCCGGTAGTTCCATGGCGGAGAGAAAAAGAATCGTGGCCGTCGAAATACACACGCCTCCAACGACGCCGGATTTAATTTCGCCCGTGGTCATGATTGAGCCCTGGCGTTTGGCCAGTATCAAAACCAATGTAATGAGCGCGCTGACGAGATAAAAGACCGTGGCATAGGCCGAAGTATTGTCACCAGCAAAGAACGTGTACTTGAGCTTGCTGCCGAATGTTGCCAGGCCGTTGGTGGCAAAAACACCGATCAATGCGAAAATCAGCAAAAAGGCCTGTTGAGGTTTTTGTACACCGGCGCCGGCTCGCATGCCTTTCGTAAACAGAAAAAGCGTAATACCGAACAGCAGCAAGTTGAGTGGATCGACACAGAGCAACTTTTCGCCAAGAATAATCGCTGATAAAAAAATGGCAAACAGGAAAGACACATTGACCATGGTCCAGCCCAGGTACACCGGCCCAAGGCGATTGGCCGCCATGATGACGAACACGCCCGCGACAATGACCAGTCCCATGCCGGCGCCCGTGATCCACAACAACGGATCGCTCCAGGTCGACTGCTCGGAAAATGATTTTACAAACGTGACGAGCGCCGCAATGACGGACATGACAAAGGTAAATTGCGCCGACCGCGCGCCGACACGCGCCGCATATTTATACGCCAGCGACAAAATGCCGTACAGTAATCCGGCGGATGCCGCGAGGAGAATTCCAAAGCTCATGGTTAATCGTGCTCCTTTTCATTATGAGGGGGAGAACCACCAAGGAGGCCAAGTTTCACGGCGCGGCCGTTTAACTCGCAACACTCGGGATCTCCGCTTTTTTAAGAAAACTTTAAATTGAATGTAAAATGTCCCTGGACTTTGTATCGATGCACGCCATTTTCAGTTTTTAATTTTTCAAAGTCCAGCTTTTCTTTTTCCGAAACCACCAGTTCGGCCACGCAGCCGCGCGGCAATTCAATCGCCATTCGCCGCTGCCCGCGCTTGCCTTCTCCCCTCAGGCGAATCTCGCCAAGCGGTGAATGGGCGACTATGTTTAACTTTTCCAGTTGCGCCAGTTGCGGGCGGATTTCGATCCGTGTCATTCCCGGACTCAAGGGCGTGATGCCGGCAATATTCATGTACATGGTATATAACGGCGCCACCGGAGCATGACACCACTGGTCGTGCGAATCCGGCTTGAGCTCAAACCATTCGCCAAGGGTATTGTTTTGTAAAACCGAGGGCATGTCATACCATCGACCTTTGAGGTCATCAATAATTTTGTCCGCGCGGCCGGACTTGGCCAGGGCCCACATGTACCAACCGGCATTGGCCGGATATGAGAGATGGAGATTCGTCGGCCGATCCACAAGCGCTTTGATCGAAGCCGCCGTGTTTTTGTTCGGACACATATCAAACAGAATAGCCGTGGCGAGCGTACGGTCGTGCAGCCTGATTTGTCCCTCTTCATCGAACCAGGGCAAGTTGCTGACAAACAATCCGTGCGCCGGGCTCCAAAATTTCTTGATGGTATTTTTTAATATAAAGTCCGATGTTCGGATCGCATCCGCGGCTATTCGCGACTCGCCTTTCGCGTCAGCCAAAACCGCAAAGGCATTTTTCATCATTGCCGCGGCATAGAGATTAAATGAACATTGGATGTGGCGCTTGGAGACGCCGTGTTCGATCCACACGGTTGGAGTGCCAAGATCGTCCGTTGGCAGCAGCCCGTCCTCACGAATAAGATTTTTCAAGTAGACATAAAAGCGAACCAGCCGCGGAAAAACTTCGTCCAGCGCGGCCAAATCGCCGGTGTACATGTAGTAATAATAACAATCAAAATTGAATCCGACGCCGTGGTCGACGAGCGGGCCCCAGGGCGTCAAATCGAGCTGGCGCTGCGCAATGCGATTGAGGCGATCATACGCCGGCCAGCAATCCATAAAATAGCCTTCTTTGGTGAGCCCCTGACTGTAGGTATTGAGGTAGCGCGCCGCCTGCTGTTGAGCACCGAACCCCAGAAGCGAGGCGTGCAAAAAATGTCCGATATCACCCGAATATTGCTGGCGTTCGCGCGCCATGCCGTCAACGATGATGTCCTGGCCGGAACAATACATGGTGTTTATCGCCGCGTTGATCACCTTTTGCACTTTGTCGTCCGACACGTTCACGGTCGCCTGATGCGGCCAATCATAAAATCGTTGTCGCGCGCCAACGTTGGAGACATGCACGCGTCCGCTTGCATTATAAATGTGAAGCTGCAGCCAGCGGAAACTTTCGTAATCAAAGGATTCACATTGATTTTTCCCGTCGCGGCAGACAAAGCGCGTCCACGAATGGAATTTGTTATTCATCAGAGCGGGCGCGCGGTCGGAGCTGCCGAATGGTTCGTGCGCTTCCTGCACCATCAATTCGATCGTGGTTCCAGCCGGCGCATCTATGTCAAAAAACGGCCAACCAACAAGTTGGTCAGCAAACTCGAACGTAAGGACGGCATATGTCCCATCGGATAAATCTATTGACCAGCCGTGATCAACAGCGCGCGCAGCCGGCCCGGAAAGTCCCTGAAAAGCGTTGGGGGTCAAACAGTCAAAATACTCGCGCACGGGCCGCTTCCATCTCAACCAATGGGATTCGGCCAATCGCACAGCCGGAACGACTTTTTCCTTCATCAGCGGTATGGAGCGTGCGCGCAACTGCGTGTCGGCATTCAGCCCGCCGGAATTGGTGAGATAATCGGGCGCATTCGTGGCGAGCGCCGGTTTATCGGCATCGCCGGCCAGTTCCATAGCCGGGAGCCAATCCGCGGAGGGTTGAAAAGCGGGAGCCGTCCAGCCGTAGGGATAGCGGCGGGCGTCAAACTCCTCCTGAAAGGCTCGCAGATACCAGCGTTTGTAATGGCCCGGTTGCCAGCTCGTGGCGATGCACGTTTGCCAGGATTGATCCGAGACAATCAATTGTGATTGTCCATTTTCAAATTCGATCTCCAGATAAAAAATAAAGCCCGGTTTGCCCATCGGCCAGGTGCCGTCGCCCTGACCATAGTAGAGCACTTGCGCGCCGACAGCATTGTCGCCGCTCTGCAAAAAAGCCGTTAAATCAATCGGATCCGCTTCGGGCCAGCGCGGATCGGCCGGCGCCGGGCCAAATTGGACGTATTGATCATTGACAAAAAGTTTATAGCGACTGTCGCCAAGAATCCAGCCGTGCGCCTTTTTTACCGCATTGTTAATTTTGATTTGGCGCCGAAACAGCAAAACCGTATTCTGCAGCACGCGCTCACAGGGATACCAAATCCATGTGGCCGGGGAAAGGTTCAAAGCACGATTGGCGAGTACAGGTTCAACACCAATAGCGTCGGCATGTGGAGGTTGGAGCGACGCCGGTAAATTCGACGCGACCAAGACACCGGCCCCGCTGACAGTACTTGTTTTAAGGAACGAACGGCGGGAAGGCGACGAGTTTGGCATAAGAGTCCTTGATTCCATTAAACATAAAAAATGAGGTTGTTAATTATGGATCGGCACAGGAATGTGAGATTCTTCCATCAGTAGAGCAGACAGCATTAAATCATTAAAACCACAGAGGGCTTTGAGAACACGGAGAGAAACGGTCAAAATACGTTGGCGTTCTCAAAGTGCTCTGTGGCTCAAACGATTCGATGTCCGGCAATCGCGACTATTTCATTTTGGTGACATAATCGATGAGGTTGTCCGATGTGATGATCGGGAACATCGGCACGACATATTTGAACGGCATTTCCGGCTGTTTGACGAACAGATCAATGGATGTGAGGGAAATCTTTTCAAACTCGTCAAAGTTCAGTTCGATCTGCTTGTAATATTTTTCCTGCAGCTCGCGGATATATGGGTTGAGTTTCTCTTCCAGAATTTTGTGGTAATTGTTGAGAAAATGCCGGTTTTCACCCAACGATTTGAGCACCTGTTGGCGCTGATAGATCGCCACGTAGCTGTCGCGCCACATATCGACATTTCGCTGCACAATATTGACCTTGTCATACCCCGCTTCGTATGCCGCCTGAGTGACGAAATGATCGCGCACCAAATCGGCAACGGCCATACGAAACTGTGCTGGAAATTCATGCGACGGCATTTTGCGCTCGCGAAAAACCAGTGGATGCCGGTCAATGGCTTCACGAAAATCAGCGACGGTCCAGGTGACGCCATCGACGGTAAAAAACGGCTGTTGCATAAATTCGTCATCCGGCATGTTGTCGAGCGCCATTTGCGTGTCTTCGTGTTCAACATCCCAAACTTTACCGATGAGTTGATCACGACGTTCAAGATCGGTGCGAAAGTAGACATCAAAAAACAACTTTTCCAGCCGCTGAAAAACCTCCATATTAAAATCCATGCGTTTACCGCGCATGATTTCAGCCACACGCTCCTGCCATATCTGACTCGCCTGGACGGTGGTCAATTTTTCGGTGACGTTTTTCAATCGTTCACGCTGTTGATTCGGCGTAAACGCCACATCGTCATGCCATCCCTTTATTTTGATGAACACATAATCGCCTTCAACATTTATCGGCGGCAGGACCTGGCCGATTTCAAATTCTTGTCCAAACAGGGCGGCATGAACATTGGCGTGTTCTTTGTCGATCCATTTGACGGCGCGTTCCGGCGGCAGCGTGTCGCCGGTCAATTCGTAAAAGGCGTCATAAAAAAGCCCGGAGTTGCCGGTCATGCTGCTTTTGTAGCGATTGACGAACGAGGTGTCACTGCTGGTGAAATATTCGATTTCATATTCCCGGCCGGCCAGGCGATAGGCGCGATTGACATCCGTAGTATCGAGCACGACTTTTTGCGTCGCCTCAACGTTATGCATGTACTGGCGCATGGCCTGCTCTTGTCGGCCCTGCAGAAAAAGCTGGAATTTTTCATCCTGCGAAATGGGATTATCCGGACCGGCTTCGATGGCCAACAGCTTTTCGGCAATGAGCGAATTGAGGATGATTTTTTTATGCAAATAGGAATTCTGGCGCGCGTAATCCGGGCGCGGCACATATTCGGCGCGACGAATGAATTCGTTGACGCTGATCGTGGCCTTGTCGCCAATCTTAACGAGGATTTTTTCCTGAGGTTGTTCCGGACGTTTGGCACACGCCACAAGAACGACAAGACCGGCGAGAAATAAATTCACAATAATTCGGTTCATAATCTCAAAATATCTTTATAAGACGGGCTATCAATAAAAAAAGCGCTGCACGCACAAAGCGCGCAGCACTTTCATAAGTTAAGGTACGCGGGTGAAGCGGCGTTATTCCATTTCCAAAAAGTAGTTATAGGAAATTTCGTGCCAGTTTTCCCATTTACCATTTGCATCCATATAGTAGTAAAACTCGGCAAAAATACCGCCGTCTGTCGAATTGAACAATCTGTAAGTAATTTCTTCACCATTCGCCCAGGTCGTCAGCTTGAAACTGCCGCCGACGTTATTCAACCGGACGCCAATCCAAACGTTTTCAACATTGCCGCGCGCCTCATCCAAAAAGGCATTTTCTTCGGCCGAGTTGATGGCGGCCAAATAACCGCCGGCTTCGCGGCAGATTTTTTCAGATTCGACCCAACCGCGCAGGTTGTTGGAAATATAGTAATAATGACCCTGGAATGTGCCGATGAAATCAAAAGAGGTCGGATCAGCCCAGTGTGCCACGACATTGACGTTCACGGTGCGCGTCGCGTTGCTGTTATTCTTGTCGATAATTTTCAGGGTTGTCGAATTACCGCTGTCAGCCAGCGCAATAGCGTACGCGATCCGCTTATTGTCCGGATCTTTCTGGATTTTCACAACATTGGCATCTTGCGGTTCAAACGTATAATTCGGCTCGACCAGCAGCAAGGTGGAGAGTTCGAACATCATCGTATCACCTTCGTTGACGAACAACTCACTCGTGCCGCCGGGGTTCAGCGGATTGGCGTTGATAAAGATAGCGCCGCCTAAAATTTCCGCATTATTGACAGTCAGTTCCGGTTCGGTGTGGCTATTCCAGTCACACGCCAAAAATGTCAGAGCGAGTAATGCTCCCAACAGTAAAATTGCTTTATATTTCATAGTGCCTCCTTTAGGCATGGTTATATTCATCTCCAAACTTTCTTAAAGCAGCCGGGAAAAGCGGCTGCTTAGAAAGAAATGCTAAAGCTGGTAGCATGCACATTACCAAGAACGCCGAGGGATCGATAAGCATAATCGATATTTGCGGCGATTGTTGGCGAGATGTAATATTTTATGCCACCGCCAAATGTTGCACCAAAGTTCGAATCGTGCAAATACAGGCCTTTGTAGCCGGCGCGCAATGAAAATTCACCAAAACCCGGGGCGGCAAATTTATACTCGCCGCCGAGGTTGAGGTATTCGCTCGAGTTATTCGGGTGAAGGGCGTCGACTTCAACCACAAGGCGCTGGTTGCCGAGCACCAGGGGCGTAAAAGCCAAGCCAACACGGAACAGCAACGGCAGTTCCCACTCGGACATTTTATATTTGGCCTGCAAGTTTTGATAGTTGCCGTCTTCATCCGGCGCCATATCCGTCGGGAAGAGCAGATCAAAACCGTCATAGCTCATGCGGCTGCCATAGTTGGAGATGCTCATACCGATGCGCATGCCGTCTTCTTCTTTTTTGGTGGGCGAAAAGAACGGCGTTTGAACCAGCACACCAAGATCAACGGCCATGGCATTGGCGTTCGAGTGCCATATTTTTGATGTTACGTATTTAAACGAGGCACCGAAAGAAAACCAGTTCACCAGGCTGCGCGCGTAACTCAAGTTCAAGTTATAGTCGTACGCTGTAAACTCTTCGCCGGTTCCCATTTGATAATCCAGAGTGGTGACATCCATATTGCCATAGTTCAAGCCGAAAATACCAATGGCCAGCGTGCCAATGTTGGGGATGTATAATCCGGCGCCGGCAAACATGCTGCTCACGTCAACAACCCAGGGTTGGTACATAAACATGGCTTCATTGTGTTCCATAAGGGCCAAACCGGCCGGATTCCAGTAGATAGCGGACATATCGTTGGCGGACGCAACATAGGCATCGCCCATGGCGATACCGGCGCCGCCGACACCGATTTCCAAAAAGCCTGCTGTCGTCGTACCGACTCTGTACGGCTCTCTGGCATGGGAGACATTCACCAGGAGAAGGAATGCCAAAATGATGAAAAGGAATTGTCGCTTTATCATCTTATTATCCTTTCAAAAAATTATGATCCTCGATAGACTTATTTGATGACAGCAAACTTGCCAGTTTTTTCTTCACCGGTGACGTCATCTTTAACGTGATAAAAATACATACCGGCGGCGATTTCCAAACCTTCCCAGGTCAGCATATCCCAGTGCAGCATACCGGAATTTGCCGTACCAAAGGAGCTGGTGCCTGTCAAAGCGTCATCCGGCGCATCCAACTCGCGAATGAGAATGCCGCTCACGGTAAAGATTTTGATGGTACAGCGTTCCGGCAAGTTGGTGAACAGCAGGCGTCTGTCTTGGTTGAGCCATTTGTTCACAACTGACGATTCCATCAGGTTTGAAGCGACGTACGGATTCGGCACCACGCGAATCGAGTCCATCTTGGATTTGGCGGCATCGGCGCTGAACAACTTTTCCGCCGACACCTTGAAGCGGATCTGGTCATCTTTCCACCACGGTTTATTGTGACGAATAGCGTAAGTATCACCGGCGCTCGGCAATTCGCTTTCGTCAGCCGCGTCGAGGAAATCGATGATAAACAGCACATCATCCCAGCGGCCCTTTTCGTTCACCGGTTGGCCGACGAGCATACGGTCGTCCAGCCAGGAGAACTGACCGTCACCGTTCAAATCGTGCGCCACGATATCAAAGAGCGGATGTTGACCGGTCGAATCGACAAAGTTGATATTTTCCACTGTCATTGGCAGAGGGATGCCAAACAACAATTCGTCCCTGTCAATTCGTTCCCCGTTTTCATCTCTCAGGGTTGATGCTTTGGAAGCTTCTATTTGAGTGGTGTAGACACCTTCATCATAAAAGACAACATTATAATCCCAGCTATAAAATTCCATACCGGACGGGACATAAACGATATTGATCGGCGCATCGCCCGGCATCCAACCGGTATTGATGAAATCAAGCTCGGGGAGGGCGGTCGCCATTTTAATTTTCAACTGCATGCCGTTAAAGATTTCGGTCTCGAGATATTCATCTGTAGCAATGTGATAAAAGTCATCATCGCTGGTAGCGGTTCCATTATCATTGGTGACCAAAACCGAGTTCATATTTTTCGGCGTCAACAGGTCATCTTCGTTTCTCATCAGGATGTCTTCAAAAATTAGTGCATCACCGGCCGTTTCATCAAAGACCTTAATGCCGCCGGTGGTGTATTTGTAGCCGTAGCCGGAATGGAAACGATACGATGAATCGATGATGTTGGCCATGAATTCAACCTTGTAGGTATGGCCGGGCTCAAAGGCGTCCATGTCGACGATTTCCGGAATGATATCACCGTTACCGGCTTCCGCCTCGGTGAGGATTTCAAATCCCGAGTCCATATACTGTCCGGCGGGATCGTTTCCGGGTGTGACGATCGCCACATTGGGGCCGATGAATTCAATTTCTTCAAATTCATTTTTGCGAATGACCACGTTGTTTTCAGACGGGGCGATACCGTAACTATCATCTTGAGCGAC
>CAYSNA010000171.1:0-10805 GCA_964432185.1 uncultured Cytophagia bacterium | reverse complement strand
GATTCGGTTTTTTCGCATCGGGTTCGACTGTCTTTCCAAAACTGTTTTGGCGATAATTGGTATGCGAGGCGATATTCGTTGTATCTACGCCAAATATTTTATTCCAGAACCGATCAGCGGTAAATTTTTTCGGATCGCCTTCAAAAAAGTAGGGCGTGTCCGTACCGCCGCGGCAGGCATACTCCCATTCCGCTTCCGTCGGCAGACGGTAGGTTTTGCCGGTCACTTCCGACAGCCATTGGCAATAGACTTCGGCCGTTTGATACGTGAATGTCAGCGCGGGGCGGCTGCCGCGTCCCCATCCCTGGTCGGGATTTTCGTACGGCGGCGTTGGGCCGGTTATGCCGTCAACATCATCGCTGGCAACGCGCGTGTCGGATCGACCTTCTTTGGCGGTGGCCGCATAAAAGGCTTCAAATTCGTTCCAGGTCAATTCGGTTTTGGCCATCCAAAAAGAACTCACCTCAACGGTCACCTGCGGTCCTTCGTCGTCGTCGCGCAATGCTTCGCTTGACGGGCTGCCCATCTTGAACGTGCCGCCCGGAATGGCGATCATGTCAAACTTGGCGGACGATCCGGGAATGAATTCGGTATAATTTTCAAACGAGGTCACAACCGCCGGTTTGATAAAAATCTCACCGGTTGATTTGACCTCCACTTTGTATTCTTCAGCATGTTGTTCTTCGTGCGAAAAATGGCCGACGCGTAAGTGGCAATTCAAACAATTGACGGTTTCGCTGTTTTGATCGTAATACAAATGCGCTTTTTCACCCTTTTCCGACAAGCCAATGGGGAAGAGGTTCTGATGACATTTTTTACAGGATTCTTCGTATGTATGACGAACGGCATGCTCAAGCGTTGATTTTTCTTCCCAGTTGAGACTTTCCGGATCCTTGAACAACTTGCCCCACACGTCTCGCGCCCCCGTGGTCGCCTTGGCCGTATAGTAGCGAAAACTCGTCTTTGGCGGCAAGTGGCAATCCACGCAATGAACATAAACGCCGTATGCATTATCATAATGTGGCGAAGTTTTCCAGGTTTGCGTCGAATGCGGGTGGATGTGGCAAGACTCACAAAATGCATCCGTAGACGACCACTGAGCACCCTTTTCAATTCCGATGATCAGTAACGCGCCTAACAGTAATCCAATGAAAAAAATTATATTTGGGAATCGGGATTTCTTACGTTTCGGCATAGTTCAGGATGAGTCCTTTTTCGGTGAATGCTTTGTAAAAATTCAGTTGAGATAGTGTCGAAAGAACCTGAAATTGTGATGATAAGAAAGATTTGAAGAAATTTTGTGAAGGCAATATATTGGTTTTTGCTTATCAATGCAAGTCAAAACGCAGATTTTTAATATCAGTGATGTGTAAAAAAATGTAATTCACCGGGAACAGAAAATTGCTGGTGATTTAAGTGCTTGTTAAATAGGCCCTAAAAATGTCGGATGTTTTTCTGAGAAATGGCTGTGGAGAAGATTTGCCGGAACTTTTACTCAAGGCTATCATTTAAGAAAATGAAACAAGAACACAACAGGAATGACAAGTTCTCTTTTCATGACTCCCTCCACACAAAAAAAGCGCATGTGCTAAAAAAAGCATGTGCGCTTTTTTAATGTCTTCCCTTGTCCCACACTTCAAATTTTTCGTGATAAATATCTGTGCTGCTAGGCAACTTGTGCAACGTGTACCGGTTTTCGGAGAGCCTCGATAGAGATTTGTTCAATGGTGATGTAGCTGTAGAATTTGGGACTACAGTGACCCGGGCAGGTGAAATTATCGATCAATCTGGTGCTGTCATTCTCATTTTGGGCATTTAGATGTTCAACATGACCGCAATTTTCACATGTGATAATCAGCTCTACTTTGTTCATTTGTCGATCTCGCCTTAATTGCGGCGCGAACACGAGTGGCGCAATTTCACGGTTGCAATTGACTGGCGTGTTAAAAATTAGCGCCTGTGATTTGTTTCTCTGGTTTAATATCGAACTATACTTACACCCAAATAGGCTATATTGCGAAAACGTTTATTGATTTTTTTAGTCTTTTTTCAACGAAGAAATTGTATTTACTCGGTGGGCAACACCTTTCGTCTTGCAATAGTGAGAGTATTTTTTCAGAATTTCGTGGAATTCGTGGTTCCTTTTTTTCCCGTTTTGGGGGATTGGACATATATCCTCAACTTTTTTTGCGACATTAATGTGCGTCATTCAAATGAAGACGCGGAAAAGCACAATACGTTACGCTAATAAAATACTTTGAGGTGGTTGAAAAAATCTTATATTCTAAACCAACCTTTTGTGCTCCATTCCACAGAAATTAAATGAGGTTTTCCTGTTGAAAAAACTTTCAGTTTTCGCGTTGCTTTTGTTGATTCATTGTGCACCCAAAGAGCCTTCGCTCGGCCGCTTGGACGTTTCGTTTCAATTTAATAAACCTGAAAGTGATGTGGAACCATCATATCAACTCGCTGTTTGGCTTGAAGATGTTGATGAAAATTACATCAAAACGCTTTTTCTCAGCGAGTACCTGTCCTACGGCGGCTATAATGACACAACCATTTGTCCGAACTGGAATTCCAAAGCGGATTGGGCTAATGCGCCTATGCATGACTACGATGCGGTCACGCGAGCGACGCCGCCGATCGGTGAGAATCTGCTTGAATTTGATTTGGATACTTTGAATATCCAACCCGGCGAATATTTATGCTGTGTGCAGGCGCATTTGATCGAAGATTATAACATCACGTTCAAAAGTAAAATCAAACTTAATCATGAGGGACGAGCTACAAGCGAGGCTCAATATGAACCGCGCGCCTACGATGGCGCTGAAACGTTTTTGGCCAATGTGACCGCCACGATTGTAAAAGAAAAGTGAAGGGAGTGTTAACATGAATGTGACAAGACGCGATTTTATCAAAAAAGCCGGCACCGGCGTGGTTCTGACGTCGACGATCGGATTGACCGCCTGTGCGAAAAAGAGCGACACCAGCGTCGATTTACCCAAACGCACGCTGGGCAAAACCGGGCTCGAAATTTCGACATTGACCTTTGGCGGCGGTTCAATGTTTTTGAAAAATAAAGACGGCGCGTGGGAACCAATTTTACAAAAAGCCATTGATATGGGCATCACGATTTTTGATACGGCGTCTTCGTACCAATTTGGCGCCACGCTCACCAGTGAACAGCGGTTTGGCATGATGCTGCCCGCGGTGCGCGATAAGGTGATGATCTCGACCAAGTTTGATTCGCGTAATCCTGACGACGCGATGAGAGAAATAGAAAAAAGCCTGACTGATTTGAAAACGGATTACCTCGATATTTTGATGATGCACAGCGTTGAAAAGTCCGAAGATCTGGACGCCTTTGGCGAAACGATTTATCCGATGCTCATGAAGTTGAAGGAAGAAGGAGTGACGAAATATATCGGATTTTCCAGCATGAATTCCGCCGAAAAATCCAAAGAGCTGATTGAGCGCTACGACGTGGATGTCTGTATTTTGGCGTTGAATGCGACAAAGTATGGCAGTTTCGCACCGGTGGCCTTGCCGGTGGCAGCGGAAAAAAATGTCGGCGTTTTGGCGATGAAAGTGATGCGGGATGTCGTCGGTCAGGGCGCCACGCCGGATGAATTGATGCATTATGTGCTCAGCCTCGATGGTGTCGCGTCGGCCTGCGTCGGCCATTTTGGGATGGACACGCTGGAAGACAATGCCCGAATTGTTCAGGAGGTGGCTGCGGTAAAATCGGCCAAGGTGGACCGGCAGGAAATTGAAAGTCGCCTGGCGCATCTAGCCGGTCCGCATGCGTTATGTTGGGCTCGTGCTGATTATTATGACGTCAAAATGTGTTGAGTGACGTTTATCGCTCATCTTTGATAAAAGACACAAAAGGCGCTGGTGACGGCGCCTTTTGTGTGATGGTTAAAAACTTGCCTTTCACTATCCTGCTGCCTTTCAACTTTTCTGAAACGGCCGATTTTATAAAACTCTGCAAGAGTTCAAGAATTACAAAAAGGATGTCAGATGACATTCTTGAATTTTTAAATCACCAAGGATGATAAAATCCCACTTTATGTTTTTTAGAAAAGGAATGCCTGCCGCAAGTGTTTAATAAACAAAGTGCTTGGACTTTAATAAATGCATGCTGATAACGCATTGGCATTGCTTTTGCTTTGGAGCTGATGATAAAAAACGCGACACTTTAAACCAATTTCAGCATCCGATTGACGGCGCAGAGGGGCGCATCTGTGAGTGGGCAAAAACTTACGTTCGAAAAAGACCTGGCGGTCTTGCTAAAAAAACTACATCCCAATATTGATGTCGAACAGCAAGCCTTTGATATTCAAAAATACAATGAGCAGCTCATTCGTCAATATCTTGAACCGGAACGCAGCTTGGCGTGTCCGAATGCATTTGACGAAACACTCGAGCGTATTTTGTTTGCGTCGCTGGTTATCACGCAGACGGACAGCGGTTTTATTTCGCTGCGAAATTTGAATAATAAAATCGAGTTCAAACTTGGCCGAAGTCGACTCTATGACAATCTGACGGTAAAAGATTTTGTGATAGAGCGGGCTCTCATTCGGCAAAGCATTCAGAAAGAAGTGCCGATTCATCAAAATTTTAATACGCAGCAGAACGACGTGCATCCGGCCGTCAAAAAGCTGAATCTTTTAGTCGCTCCGATGTTTCTCTTTTCGGATCTCGTCGGTTTGGTTTATTTGCAAAGTTATCAGCCGATCCTCTCACCCAACTCGGTCAAAGCGCAGGCCTTTCATCTCTTTCTCAAACATGCCTGTATGGTGATTCGCAATTTTCAGTACAATCAATTAAAAGATGATTTTGATGCGGAGAAAGAACATCTGCAAAAGAGCCTAATCGAGTCCGATAACATGGCGATAAAGGGGCGCATGGCTGCCAAGATCGGTCACGAAATCAACAATTTTTTATCCGGTATTAACGCCAATATTGAGATGGCCGCGGATCTCGTCGAAAGCAGGGGGAACAAGGCGCAGATCATCGAACGGCTGGAAAAAGCGCAGGAAATGATTTTGAACCTGGCGCAGATGTCCAACAGCCTCATGTCCAAAAGCGGCATGCAGGCCAATGTTGAGAAATCGAGTTTGAATCAGGTTGTGGAAAAATTTGTCGATTTTGTCAAGCCGATTTACAAAAGTTCAAATGTGATCATTGAAAAAAAGTTGGAGCGTTTGCTGCCCGATGTTAATATTGACAGCGGCATGATGATTCAGGTGCTGTTCAATATCGTCAAAAATGCAGTGGAAGCGAAACCGGATGCGCGAATCCTGTTGAAAACGGTTTATGATAAATCCAGTCGGCGGGTGTTTCTCGAAATTCATGATAACGGCCCGGGCATTGCGGAGGATAAACAGCAAAAGATATTTGAGCCGCTGTTTACGGAAAACAAATCAAACGGCCATGGTTACGGCCTGGCAATCTGTCGAGATATTGTTGAGAAACACGACGGCACGATTTCAGTAAAAAGCAAACCCGGCGAGGGCACAACTTTTGTCATCAGCTTGCCGTTCAAGGTTGGCGATGATTATGCTCAGGTTGAATTTGACTCGCTCGAAAGTCTGGAAGTCAAACGGGCCGACACGCTTAAGCACAGCATCAAGGCAAAAAGAAAAAGGACGATAACCAATCCGCCGTATCGTCCCATTTCAAATTTTACCAAAATGTATGGCGCAAAATAGTTATTCGATATAATAATCGATGACTCGCTCAATCGACTTTTCGCACACCGGGCAAAATTCGACCAGACTTTTTGAGAACATGCGACAGTTCACACTGGGTCGATACACACCTTCCGAGGAATAACCCGCACCTTCAAAACAGCCGACGATATTTTCAAACTTTTTCGCCTCCAAGATGCTGTTCATGTCGTTATCGATGGCATCGCGTCTTTCACTATAATCACTGTCCGAGCGGTTGAGTTGCTGGCGCGCTTTGCCCAACGAATCATAAACCGCCTTGCCCCATTCTGTTGGAATGGCGACGCCGTTGCTTAAATATTTTTCCCATTTGGGCTGGCCGTCTGTCTGCAGCGTGGTGATGTTCGTTTCCCAGGGTTCGAGATGCAGAGGGTACATGTCGTTGTAAGCCACGTCGGAACTATAATACTCGTCCGCAAGGCCGGCGAATGAATGACCAAACTCATGGACAAAAACATAGTCCGACCACCAGTCCGGAGAGTCTTCGGGCTTGCCCGTATAACACGTGGCCAGACAGTTGTAAATGCCGCCGCCGCCGTAGCGCGGCGTGTTGAATAAAATATATATCGCGTCATAGGGGACGAGGGAGGCGATGTCGTGAATGCGTCGATTCTCCAAAGACAACACATAACGCTCAACATCAAACGTATTGAACGACGCGCCGAGCGTGTTGTCTTTCCAGATGTTTTTTCTCGGTTCGTCAATGCCCGATTGACCGGAGATCACCTCGATTGTCCACACGTTAAACTCATTTTTACGTTTATCAAATGGCGCCGATGAGAACAGCACATCCGTGTAGCGTTTTACATCTTTGAGAAATTTTTTCTGATCCTTTTTGGTATACCCGTCGCCGAAAATAACGAGATCAACTTTTTCAAACGGCAAGCCGTTATCGATCACTTTTTTGACCTCGTACGGATAGTTCTTTTTTTCGCGGTTTACAAATCGCGAATTGGGATCGATAATCGTCGACCACAGGTCAACGAAATTGTTGTTGTCATCGCGTTTTGTCAATACAAACTTGATGGACTTTTTCGGAAACGGAATGCGCACGGTTTCATGCATGGTGCGGTGAATGCCATTAATCGCTTCGCCCGTGGTTTGCCATTCACCCCAAATGGAGCAAAAGCCATAATTAAAAATGAGCTCGCTGGTTTCGACGTCGTAAACTTGAGCCTCGTACAAACCGAGGTTCAGTTTATTAATCAGATTGATTCGCGTGCCGGGCCATTCGCCTTCTTCGTAAACCTGATCGAGACTGAAAATTTCCGTCTCGGCCGTTCCCGTATGAAAGTAATCGATGCGAAGCGTTTTGTTTTCAAAATAGGTGTCGAATTGCGGTTGAGCGACGAGCAACGGTGCCATCACACAACAAAGAGTAACAATAATTTTCATAGTGTTTCCTTAATATAGTGTACGCGCTAAAATTTCCTCTTGAATGTCCGGTTCGAGATCGACAAACCTGGCGCTATAACCGCCGACGCGAACGATGATGTTTTGATAGTTATCCGGATGATTTATTGCGTTTTGTAAATCATCCCGGCCAAGCACGGTGATCATCGCCTGAGCGCCGCCGTTGGCCCAATAGGTATCAAGTAATATGTCGATTTTATCGCGGTGCTTGACAAACAAATCGGTGGAGAATTTCATGTTTTGCGTGGCGCCCGCGTGAATGTCCGTGCGCGGTTTGACAATCGAATTGAGAAACGCCGTGACGCCGCTTTTATCCATGCCGCTGGACGGCGCGTTGCCGTTATTCATCGGCCTGCCGGCCAATCGGCCGTCGGGCGAGGCGCCGGTGTAACGCCCCATAACCGTGTTGGCGTTGTTGTTGATGACTACAACCAGATACGAGTGCAGGCCGGTTCGTTCGCGCTGTTGCCGCGTGACGGTAAAAATATGCTCGTTGATGTCGCAGAGCATGGCATCGGCATCTGCGTCATCGTTACCGTATTTGGGTACGTTGAGCAGCAAAGCGCGCTCTTTGGCATATCCGACAAAGTTGGCGTTGAGCATCTCGACCAGTTTTTCGAGCGAAAATCGCTCTTCCTCGTAAACCAGTTTTTTGATGGCAAGCAAACTATCCGCCGTGTTCGAGTTGCCGTACGTTTCGAGGGTACCGCCGAGGTAGCGGATGCCGCCGTCAAAGATGGCTTTGCCGCGTTGTATACAATCATCAAAGAGCAGGCTAAAATAGACAAACGGCGCCGTCTCTCCGGCCATCCGGTACTCCAGATACTCCTGCTCAGCCAGTACCTGGACATGCCGTTCAATCTGTTTTTTATAGGATGAATAGAGAGCGTCAAAAGTGTCGAACCGGCCGATCTCATCGGGGGGGATGCCCATGGGAATGTGACGCGTCGGATCGATGCCGCGGTTCAAAGTCACCAGCAACGCCTGCAACATGTTGATGACACCGCTCGGTGTGCCGAAGCTGCGATGGTCGATAATATATTCGCCGCAACCATAGGGACAAAAATGTTCCGCTTCCTGTTGCGAAATATCAAAAGCGTGCGCGACCGATGGAATATTTTTTTCATCGTTATAAATCATCGGGTACGGATTGTTTTCAGCGACGCAGTCCAGCGCCTTTTTATACAGCAGTGGATTTTGGCCCTGATAAAATCGCAGCGTGAGTTGCGGCATAATATGGTGCGTACGGCGGGTCGCTTCGATGCAGAGCAGCGCCAGCTCATCCGCCATTTTTTCATGTCGGCGACCTCTGCCACCGATGATAACGCGCGAGTCAAAAATCCAGATGCCGTTCTCGCGCTCCTGCATCAATCGCCATAATGAGAGAAGCATATGCAGCGCGTCTTCTTTGGAGAGCCGACTGCGCTCAAGATCGTATGCAAAAAAATCGACAAGATAAATGTCCAGTCGACCATAATCCACATTGCCGGACAGCAGGGCGTAGAGCCAGAACAGTTGAATGGCCTGATGCAGCGATTCAGGTTTATGAGCGGCCACATGTCGGAGGGAGCGGGCAATCGTGTCAAGCCGAGCGCTGTCGCGTCCGGCCACGGTGCGCGCCTGATGCGCCGCCATTTCGGCATACCACAAACAGACATCCGAAAGCAGGTCGAGCGCCATGTCCATCGCCTCATACAACATTGAGGCGGCAGTGTCATTGGTTTTCCTCTTCAGGTCGAGGATTTCCGCGCGCAATCCGGGAATGCCCAGTGACAGCAGTTTATCATAATTCAAATTGGAACCGGCCATACGATACAACGGAAAACCGATGCCGGATTCGCCGTTCCAATTGTCGCTTGGCAGCACTTTTTGCATGTACGGCGGATAGGCCTGGCGCGTTTTGCTTGCGGTGTTTTCCCGCTGCCAAAATTCTTCAATTTTGTCAAGAGTCTGCCGATCCGTTTCCGAAAGAGCGGTTTCGTTCTTTAACTCGTTAAACCTGGCCTGATCGAAATAATAGCCAAAACCGGATCCCATCTGCGGCGAAAAGCCCAGCGGTGCATGCTCGATGCGACCCGCAAAAAGATCATCCGCTTCGATGCCACACAGGATAAACGGATATTGCAGACGAAGACAAGCGATTTCGCGCAGCTCTTTCTGATCTTTTGAGAAGCTTTGAAATGTTTCAGTAAATTTTTGCAGATACTCGACCATCGCCGCTTTTTTTTCTGCCGCCAAACGTCCTGTTGAGGCAAAAGTTGAAACAGAATGTGAGTGTATATGCGGATTTATCAATTCTCTGAAATCCTATCCTAACTGAACATTCGGACAGCCCAAACCGACAAGCTGGTCGAGCCACCTTGTTAGCGTCGGTTCGTCCACGGCATTTTCTTTTATGTGATAAGGCCGGCCGATCTCTGCCGCCTTGGATCGGCCAAAATTATGGTATGGCAAAATGTGAACCGAGCGAATATTCTTCAGCTTTTTCGCCAGTTTTGTAATGTCGGTGAAATGCGCTGTCGTATCATTTATGCCGGGTATGATCGGACAGCGTAAAATAATCGATGCATTGTGCTCATTCAACATGTGCAGGTTTCTTTGAATGACATCACTAGAGACTCCGGCATATGTTAGCATCAAGTTATCATCTAAAATCTTAAAATCAAACAGAAAACAATCTACCAGCGGGAGGAGCTGCTGCAGTTTTTCCGGTGCCACATGGCCGGCGGTTTCGAGACAGGTGTGAATGTTACGAGCCCTGGCTGCCACAAGCAGTGCTTTGGCAAACTCGAACTGATATGTCGGCTCACCGCCGGATAAGGTCATGCCGCCGCCGGATTTTTCATAATAAATGCGATCTTTTTCCACGGCCGCTATAACCTCGTCCACACTCACATCCCTGCCGTACATTTTTAAGGCGTTGTGAGGACAGACCGACACACACTCGCCGCACTGCCGGCACAGTTCAAAAATCAATACATGGCGTCCATCTTTTTGCTGATGCGCGTTTGTCGGGCATGTTTCCACACACGCCATACAATGCTGACAATTTTTTGCGACAAAGGCGAGCTGCGGCTGCAGCGATTGCGATTCCGGATTGGCACACCACACACACGACAGCGGACATCCTTTTAGAAAAACAGTTGTGCGAATGCCCGGACCATCATGCAGCGAAAATTTTTGTATATCAAAAACAATTCCCACGGACCGCTCAATTTTAATGGGCGACAGTGTACGAAATTTTTCTTCATTTTTCAAGCGATTGATTTCCGAATTGTTCGCCAACCACGATGATGTATTTCAAATAAGGCATTTGGGCACTATGGCCGTTCTTTACGAAAAAAATGTCAAATTCTGTGGTTATTGAGTTTAAAAACAAGGTGGAATTTTTGTGTTGGGCTAAAGAACAGTGGACAGTTTGGCATACCCATTGCTAAAGAAGGAACAGAGGTTCGATTAGCATCCCGAGTCAAGCATCCCAGAATTTGCACCCAAGATAGTGCTTTATTTTTTGCATCTTTGTTTCGCTTCCCTCAATTTTGATTTCTCATTGATCGACTCATCATTATATTATGCACCATGTAGTTTCGCGGACGCTGTTCACCTTGCTTTTCGGTGACCAACCCTAAGCGTTTAGCGCTCAGCTTTCGCTTTTTA
>CAYSNA010000170.1:0-10825 GCA_964432185.1 uncultured Cytophagia bacterium | reverse complement strand
CTTGAAAATGGCAGATTGACCAAACCGATCAAGGACATCAACATTATTGGCAACGGTCCGGATGTGTTGAGCAAGATCGTTATGGTTGGCGATGATTTTAAAATGGCAGAGGGCGGCTGGACCTGCGGCAAGAACGGCCAGGGCGTACCCGTGTCGCAAGGCTTGCCGACGGTCAAAGTCTCCAGCATCACCGTTGGCGGCGTCAATGTTTAAATAAATATTTAACCCTGTCACGACTCCACGCCCTGACAGGATTATTCAATCGACAAACAGTTTTTACATAGAGGCATAACATGAGCACAAATCGAATGGACCTGGCCGAATGGGCCATGAAAAATGCGCGCCAAAAAGGCGCGGCCGAAGTGGCGGTCAACATCTCGAATCAACGTCAGGTTGACATCGAGTTTCGCGATAAAAAACTGGAAACATTAAAAGAATCAACGCAAAATTCGCTCTCCATTGATATCTATGTCGACAATAAATACTCGTCACATTCGACGAATGATCTTCGTCAAGATTCGCTGGATCAGTTTATAAATGAAGCGGTGGCGAGCACAAAATATCTTGCCAAAGATGACTATCGTGTTCTGCCGGATCCGAAATTTTATGATCCGAGACTGGACATGGATTTACAGATTCGCGATACTGCCTATGAAAAAGTGGATTCCTCACAGCGCGTCGCGTTTGCCGAGGCGGCGGAAGCGGCGGCGATGGCGCAGAGTCAAAACATTATTTCCAGCACGGCCGGATATTCCGATGTCATTTTCCACAGCGTCAAAATTCACAGCAACGGTTTCAGCGGCGAGCGCGAAGGCACCAGTTTTTCCGCCGGCGCCGAGGTGACGGTGAGTGATCCGAATGGCGGCCGACCCGAAGATTGGGACTGGGCCACCACACGTTTTCGCGAAGAATTGCCGTCGCCCGAAATGCTCGGAAAAAATGCGGCGCAGCGGGCGCTCGGGAAAATTGGCCAGCAAAAAATCGAGTCCGGTACGTATACGATGGTGGTGGAAAACCGCTCCGGCGGCCGTTTGCTCGGCATGCTGCGCACCCCCATGTCCGCCCGGGCCCTGCAGCAAAAGTCGTCTTATCTGGAAGGCATGCTCGGCAAAAAAATCGCTTCCGATACCTTGACCCTCATTGACGATCCCTTTATCCCCCGCGGTCTCGGCTCCCGTCTGTACGATGGCGAAGGAATGGCCGCGCAAAAACGCATCTTTATTGAAAACGGCATCCTGCAAAATTACTTTATTGATTACTATTACGGCCAAAAACTTGGCATGGAGCCGACCACCGGCAGCCCGTCAAACATTTTGTTTGAGTACGGCGACCGGGATGTGGATGCCATCCTCAAAGAGGTGAAAAAGGGCATTTTAATCACCGGCTTTATCGGTGGAAATTCCAACTCGACCACCGGTGACTTTTCTTTCGGCATCACCGGCATGCTGGTGGAGAACGGCGAGTTGATCAAACCGGTGAACGAGATGAACATTTCCGGCAACGCCAAAGAGTTTTGGAACAAACTCGTTGAGGTTGGCAACGATCCGTATGTGTACTCTTCCCTGAGAATCCCCACGCTGGTTTTTGACGGGATCGATTTTAGCGGCATCTAATTCTTTGTTCTGCCCCGCCACGGCGCGGGGCAGATTTTTTATCTCGTCCGCATTTCCTTTTCTCCGCCCTTATGTAATTCGAAAAAATAAAGTGACATTCGTGCCGCATGTTCTGGCTTTTTTACATCCTGTTTGAAATCTTTGTTTGGTGCCCCCGCCTTCGGTCCTTTTTAATGGGCGATGTGCCGATGCTGCACATGGCGGCCTCGGGCATCAATGACACGATTTGGCTGCTGCCGGCGCTGGCGCTGCCGGTGTATTGTGTGTGGCTCATCCACCACCTCGTGCGTCGGCTGATTGTGCGCGATATCCTGTTGTTCTTCTTTTTGCTGTTCTGGATCGTCAGCCTGGTTAACCTGGATTTTTTCTTTCGAGTGCAATTTCTCTTTATTTTACTTTATTTTGTCTTGAGTACGATTAAAATCGTGCACACCCGGACCATCAGCATAAAAAATAGCTTTTTTGCGATGGCCCTGCTGGGCGTCATTTTCCATTATAATTCCCAACTCGTGCCGTTTCCGTGGCGAACTGGCGCGGCTGATATTTCAGTGATATCCTTTAATTTTAATACAAAATCCGTTTTTGATGACGAGCGCACCATTCAATTCATTCGGCAGCGCGTGCCGGATGTTGTTTTTCTGCAAGAGCTCACGCACAACGAGCAGCGTTTTATCACCGCCAGACTGTCCGATCTCTACCCGCACTTTTTGGCGCCGGCGCGGCAATACGGCAAAAATGATGTGATGATTTTGTCGCGCAAGCCAATGCTTTACGGCGATCACGTTCGATTGCAGACACCATATGATAAAAGTTATCACAGCGCCAATCACGCGGTCATCGAGTTGGATGGGCAGCACGTGCATCTTTTGAATTGCCATTTGCATCATGCGTACAAACAGCTTGGCGCCTTTTTGGCGCAGCCGGATTCCGCGCCGTTGTACCAGGCGATGGTCAACGCGTACAAGCATCAGCAGGAAGAGGCCCGAGTCTTGGCCGAGTATGCCGGAAAACTGGACGGCCCGGTCATTCTTGCGGGCGATTTTAACGATACCCCAAATAGTATGCTATACAGGACTTTTGTAAAATCGTACCAAAATGCCTTTGCCTCGGTTGGCTGGGGAGTTGGCGCGACCTTTGGCGAATGGGTGCTGCAAAAAAAGCTGCCGCGCTGGCTGCGTGTTTTTTCGTTTGACATGCTGCGGATCGATCACGTTTTTTTCTCAAAAGAATTTAGCATCAAAAGCGCCAGGGTCGAAAAGATCAGCGCTTTTGATCATCATCCACAACTTGTAACCGCACATTTAAAAAAGGAATGATGTATGGGAAAGCTGGAAGATTTTCAAGTCTATCGCCAAAAGATGAATGAGAAAATTTTGGCCGTCGATAATCTGGATATCAAGCGTTTTTTTAATCTGGATGGCGCCGTGTACCGCGACGGCGCGCTGGATGCCAAAACCAAAGAGCTGCTCGGGCTGGTGGCCTCAACGGTGTTGCGCTGCAACGATTGTATTGCCTATCATATCATCGAGTGCGTCAATGCCGGCGCCACGGATGCGGAACTGCACGAATCGCTGTCCATTGCGCTCATCGTCGGCGGATCGATCACCATCCCGCACCTGCGCTATGCCTTTGAAATGCTGGAAGAGGCGCGCAGTCTGGACAATGGTTAAGATGTTCAGAACAACAGGTTTGAATTTTATTATTGATAAAAAAATGGCGACCACTCCCTTTTAACGAGAGCAGCCGCGCCAATCCGTGTTCTGTCCTTTTCTTCATAACTTTTGCCAGACTTGGCCAAGAGTTCATACATAATATCCGAAAGCACACGGGCGTTATTCTACCAATCGAAAAATCTCCTCGACCGGTTTTTTGTGCCGTTGTCGCGGTTCTCCGGCAGGTTTGCCCACCGCAATAGCTGTGGTCAAGTGCAGCGGCGGCTGGATGTCCAACAACTTTTCGAGTTCATCCTTTGCCACCATCAAACCGCTGAGCCAGCAGGCGCCGTAGCCTAAATCGACCGCCGACAGCAGCACATTTTCCACGGCCGCGCCGAGGCTCTGGATGTCCGGGTGACGCCGCATGTCGTTCATTTTTTCGTGATCGATCATATCATCCGCCACCGCTTTGTACGGTTCCTCGGCCACCAACAGCACAGCGGGGGCGTTTTCAAAAATCGTCGAAAAATGTTCCACCGTTTTGGCAACATTCTCTTTGTCGCTGTCGCTGAAAAGCGTTTGCACTGTGCGGTGCACGATCGCCGCCATCTCGGCAATTTTTTGCTTGTTGGTCACAGCGATAAACTGCCACGGTTGCGAGTTGTTGACGCTCGGCGCCAGGCCGGCGCGGCGCACCATTTCTTTCAGGTCGTTTATCGGCACCGGATCGGCCAGGAATTTTCGTACGCTGTGTCGTTGCTCAATGGCTTCAAGAAGAGTCATAATGTCCTCAAATTTATCTTTAAATCTGTTTTCTTTTATAAACCAATGTCGCGCCGAGAAATTCCTGCCGAGACGGAAAACCGGCCGACGCGCCCGGATTTCCGCCTTGTGTTTCAGACCTATTTTTCATATACTCATTCTGTGCCCACTTGATGAAAGGTTGTGCATGTCCATTCCAATAAAAAGTCCGGTTGTGCTTGTTTTTTTATTGATTGCTACGCTCACATCGGCTCAAAACAATGACTATCAGTTGCGTCTGCAGGGCGGCATTCGTCTGTATCAAGCGGAGCAATATAGTCAGGCGAGCAGCGTCTTTCAAAAAATGCGCAAAGATTTTCCGGACAGTCTGCGTGTTTTGCACTACCTGGGGCTGATTCGTTTCGATCTGCAAGAATGGTCCGAAGCCAAAGATGTGTTCAACGAGATCGTTGACAAGGATGACAGTGACCTTGAAACGCATTATTATCTCGCGATCTGCTATCGAGAGTTGGGCAAGTTCCAGGCCATTGGGCTGCGAACATTGACCTGGCGCAAAGCGGAGCGGCACTTTCGATATGTCTACACCGCCGATTTTCGTTTTAAAGATATTTATTATCAATACGCCCTGTTGAAAAAATTCCAGGACGAGTATGCAACGGCGATCCATTACCTGTGGGCGGATTACCGGATGAGCAAAAGCGTCAAAAGCCTGGTGACGTTGTACCGAACCTACGAATCGTTCCTGTTCAATAAAACGGACGATCTGATGAACTGGAGACCGGATGCGCCTGACACGCTTCTCACACTCTTCAAGGCGGATGGTTTTCGACATGCCGGTCAGTATGATCAAGCGGCGACGCTTTATGCCGAGATGAAAGCAAAGCTGCCGGAAGGACTGTCGTCGGTGCCGCTTTACATATCCATCGCCAAATTAAAATTAAAAGTTGATCAGCCGGATTCATGCCAGTTTTATTATGAACGCGCCATCGAGCTGATTAAAACACAGGCGGATGCGGAACTGATGTTTCAGGACGTAAAGTACATTTTTTCCGACGAAGAACTGACCGAGTACGAAAATCTCGACCGGGTTGAGGAAAAGCGTACCTTTTTCAAAAAGATGTGGATCGAACGAAATCCAATGCCGGCGAAAACGCAGAACTATCGCATTGTCGAACACGTGCGCCGCGTGATTGAAGCTGAAAAAGAATTTTATTTTGACGGCGTGCGCTCGCAGGTCAATAATCCCGATAAATTAAATTATCTGTCGTTTCCTCGTGTATTTGCCTTGAATGAAAAGTATAATGACAAGGGCCTGGTTTACATTCGCCATGGTGAGCCGGATGACCGCGGTTTTTTTGTTGAAGCGGATACGCCGCTCAATGAAACATGGGTCTATTACCCGCGCGGCCAGATGCGTGAAAAATTGATGTTTCATTTTTGGCAAGATAATGACATGGGCGCGGACAATTGGCGTTTTGTGCCGTCCATCCCCCAATTTATGGCCGAGAGTCGGTTGCATATGGATCCCATCTTTGGGCAAATGATGGTCGCCTCCGAGCTTGAAGCGATTTCGCTCGAACAACAAATGAAAATGCAATCGCAGCGGGTCGTCCGGCTCGGTTTGGATACGGATCAACATTCCTGGGACCGGGAACTGCGCTCGATCTTTTTCCCGTTTTATATCGCCACCTTTAAATCGGACGAATTAATGTCCAATTGCGAACTCTATTTTTCTCTGACCAAAGACGATGTGATGCACAAAAAGGCATCGCATTCGCTACAAGACAGCGTTGCGGTTAATTTTGCAGTGTATGATGACAATTATAATCTGCTGAAACGCCATGAAATCCTGGTGCCGATCCGCGACATTGTCAGCGCCTCAAAAGAGTACGGTTATTGGCCGTCAAAATTTGAATTTAAAAATGTTCCCGGCAGTTATCAATTTGCGCTGGATGTCCGCACACCGGACGATGAAGCGATTGGCGGCTATAAATTTCGCTTTAACGCTACAAGTTACGGCGGGCCACATTTAAAAATCAGCGGCATCGTGCTGGCCAAATCAATCACGGATGGCACGCCGCAGGATGTGTTTTTTAAAAATGATTTTAACGTCATCCCCAATCCGGGCAAGCTGTTTGACAGATCGGAACCCATGCATATCTATTTTGAGATTTACAATCTGCCGGTGCAAAACAATCAAAATCGAACCTTTATGATCGATTATCATGTCAAGCTGCTCGAAGAACGCACCCGGGGATTCATCAACAAAATTGGCCGCCTCTTTCAAAAAGCGCAGCCGTCCATCAGCAACCAGATCGAGCGCGTTAGCAAAACACCGACGTCGGTGGAGTACATCGCCCTGGATCTGGAAAACAATGTTCCCGGAGTCTATGAACTGCAAGTGTCGGCATTTGTGCCCGGCCGTCCGGATACCACATCACGCACCATCAATTTTGAGTTAAAATGAGCACACAGACGAAACACGACGACATTGATCTTTTGCAAAAACTGTTTCCCTTTATTATCCCCAAGTATCATGAAGCGCACGACATCATGACCTCGATGCTCGATTTCGAGACGTCGCAGGAGATACGTCTCGCCGACCTCGGCTGTGGATTTGGCGATTTGACCAAGCGCATCATCGACGCTTTTCCGTTCAGCGTTGTTTTCGGCATCGACAACCAGAGCCTCATTTTGGAGCGGACACACGAACGCCATCGGGAATCCCTCGATCAGCTTGTGCTCTACGAACGCGATTTGAACAATCCGGCATGGATGAACGATATATCGCATCTGAACGCTGTAGTCTCTTCTTTTGCGTTGGATTACCTGCCGGAACAGCGACATCAGGAGGTTATTCTCGAAGCGAGTCATCTTCTCGAACCATCCGGCCGATGGATTTCATGCGAGTTCTTTCGCTCCGAGGACAACCGCGTCAATCGCGTCTTTCATGATCTGGAAATGGCTTTCATTCAGAACGCCTTGAAAAACGGCGATGTTAGTGCGGAACAAATCGACCAGCTCGGTTCGTCTTCGATTTTGCGTCAGGAGCATCACATTATCACGGTGGATGAAAAAATCACATGGCTCAAATCAGCCGGATTTAAGAATGTAGATGTGCCCTGGCGTTTTTTGAATTTGGCGATTGTCAGTGGGGTGAAATAATTCTGAAAAACGTATTTTGGGGGCAGTCTCACACACTCTGAACGGATTTGTTTTTTTAAGATTTTATATGACCAACGTTTTGAACGGTCCCGAATTTTACCTGCACTATTACAAATAAAAACGAGATTTTTCCATGTATCCAATCCGAGTATCGGCAAAAGCGCTGGTTTATCGAGATGATGAAATATTAGCATCCCATTATCAAAAAGGCGAGCGCGAGTGGTACGTCATTCCCGGCGGTGGGGTGAACCGTGAAGAAACGGCTGTCGAAGGCGTAGTGCGCGAAGTCCGCGAAGAAACCGGTTACATCATTGAGGTTGAAAAGATGGTCTTTGTGCGCGAGTTCATACCCTCTCGACTCGATCGGCAAATCTTCACCGAAGGATTCCATCAGCTTGAACTCTATTTTGTCTGTTCGCTGACCAACGACGAACCCCTGGAACCGACGGATTTTGACATCAATCAGGTGGGATGTCAGTGGCTGCCATTGGAGAATTTGCATGATTTTCATATCTACCCGGAAACGCTCAAGGAGAGCATTCGCACCAAAAAATTCCCGGAACGATATGTGGGGAATGTGCTGTAATCTTGCACACGTGTGTCGATCACCCCAGGATTGGCGATAACTGGAATTACCCCGTCACAATCCGTTTTTGCCGTTCTTTTTTATGCGGATTTTTTTCGACAAAAATCTTTTTGCCGGTGAACGGATCGGTTTCCGTCCAGTACATCACGCTGGCCCAGGTGCCGGGTGTGGGCGTGAAAATTTGCACTTGTTCGGGATTAATTTTTAAATCGCGGCTGACAACCTGCTTGAGCTTGAACATATCCGCTTCGGTGCTGCCCGGGTGCGCGGCGATCAGATAATACGTGAGAAACTGCTTTTTGCCGGCTCGTTTCGATTTGCGATCGAATCGATTTTTAAACTCTAACAGGGATTCGACATCCGGTTTGCCCATCAACTGGAGCACGTGATTTTCCGTGTGCTCGGGCGCCACTTTGAGCTGACCGGAGACATGAAAATCAACCAAATCCTGCAGATACGTTTCGCCATATTTTTCATCATTTAAAATCAAATCGTAACGAAGTCCCGAAGAGACAAACACTTTTTTCACCCCATCCAGTTTGCGGATTTTTTTCAGCAGATCAATTTGCGCTTTGTGGTTCGGCTTGAGGGTCTGGCAGGAGTGAAACGCCAGGCAGCGTTTTTCGGTGCAGGCGCCCTTGGCCAATTTGCGGGCGCATTCAAAACCGTACATATTGGCGGTCGGGCCGCCGACATCATTAATGATGCCGGTGAATTTCGGGTGTTTGGTGAATCGTTTTGCCTCGGCCAGAATGGAGGCCTGGCTTCGCGACTGAATCGTGCGTCCCTGATGCACGGCGATAGCGCAAAAATTACATTCGCCATAACAGCCGCGGTGCGTGGTGATGGAGAAGCGGATGGTATCAAGCGCGCGAATATCGCCCTGCCGCGCGTAATAGGGATGCGGCTCCAGCTCGTATTTCAGACTGTACAGGTTGTCCAGTTCGTCCGTCGTCAAATACTCGGCCGGCGGATGCTGAACCAGCCAGCGGTCACCATGCTTTTGATTCAAGCCGCGCGCGGTGGCCGGATCATTGTTATCATAAAAAAGTCGAAAACTGTCGATGAACGCTTTTTTGTCGGCTGCTGCTTTTTCATAATCCGGCAGCGTGATATAATCCTCCCGTGGCTCTTTGGCGATGAGGCAGGTGCCGCGAACCTGACCGAGGCCTTGGCCATTTTTAAGCGATTCTGCCAGTTGAAGAATCGCCCGTTCGCCCATACCGTACACCAGGGCATCGGCTTTGGCGTCAAACACAATGGAACGACGAATTTTATTGCTCCAAAAATCATAGTGCGCCACGCGACGCAGACTCGCCTCAATACCGCCGAGAACAATTGGCGCGGTATTTTTAAAATACTGCCGAATGAGATTTGAATATTGAATGACCGCGCGATCCGGCCGACGATCGTTTTTGCCGCCGGGCGTATAATCATCCAGTTGGCGTTTCTTTTTTAACGCCGTATAATTTGCCACCATGGAATCGACACTACCGCCGGTGACGCCCCAGAACAAAGCCGGTTCGCCAAGGCGGCTAATGTCGTTGTCGCTCGTCACATCCGGCTGCGCGATAATGCCGACGCGAAAGCCGTGCCGCCACAGCCATTTGCCAATCACCGCCGCGCCGATGGTCGGGCTGTCGATATAGCTGTCGCCGGTGAGAATGATGATATCGCACTGGTCCCAGCCGAGTTGTTTGCATTCATTTTTTGTTGTTGGAAGAAACATCAATTAAAATCTTTGTTTTCTCACACATAAAACGCCAAACTACAAAAATATCTTTGCGGTTTGGCGTTTTTGCGCGATTTAAATTTTGCGTACTCTAACCTAATCCGGATAAACCGGAACCAAAAAGGAACCACGAATTACACGAAATTCACGAAAAGCAATTTCACAAAACAAATTTGAGTTATTCGTGGTTGGATTTTTACTATTTCAACTTTTACCATTTTGGGTCATTAAACAAGTTGAAAGACCCTAAAAATCCGTATTCGGCTCGGTCAAATCCAGTTCTTTGATCCAGATGTTGCGATAGCGCACATCATGCCCCTCAGCCTGTAATTTAATACCTCCCGGAGTGTCGGTAATGCCGTTGCCGTCCTGATCATTGTCGCCGTTAATGCCGGAATTCGGGCCGCCCCAGACGCGCGTGATCTCAACGTTCGTATGCGCTTTTTGGCCGTTAAAGTAGAGCGTGACCAGCGCTTTTTGCGTGCGCTCTTGACCGTCAAAGCGAGCGGCGCGGAAAACAATGTCATACGCATTCCATGCGCCAATGCCATTGTAGAGATGGTAGGGCGATTCGGTTTCGTTGATCACCGCTGCCATGCCGTGTTTGGTCGAGTCGCCGTCCAGCACCTGAATCTCGTAACGATTCTGCAAATAGACACCGCTATTGCCGCCCGGTGTGGTAATGAGAAACTCGACGTGCAGGCGAAAATCGCGAAATTCCTGTTTCGTGACAATGTCCGCCGCCCCGTATAATCCACCTGCCGCCGACGGATCGTTAGCGGATACCACCATACCGTTCTCAACCGGATCATTGACGATCTGCCACTTGATCGGCATTTCGGCGGCAAAACGCGGCCCTTCCCAATATTGCCAAATGGCGTCCAGCACATCGCGGCTGCCATCAAATAGCACGGTCGCACCTTCCGGCGGTGGCGCGCCCACGCCAATTTCAATTACTTTTTCCGGGGCACTGCAAAAACAAAGGGATAGAATCACAAATAGCGAGAACAGCAAAGCGAGTTTTTTCATGTCAATGTCCTTTTTAACTGAGCGATGACGAGTTGTTTGATTTGGTTTTCGTGGTGATCCTCACTAATCTATACAATATTCGACTTTATCGCAATCGAATATTCGGCGGCGTTCGTTTCTCTTTTTGCAATCTTTCCAAAAACTTTGTTCGTTCCTCCAAAACATCCTTTTTATAAACCAGCGTTCGATGCGGAAACGGAATTTCGATGCCCTGGTGATCAAACTCTCCCTTCACCTGGTGCAACAAATCGCATTTCATCACAAACGCATCATCGGCGTTCGT
>CAYSNA010000169.1:0-10830 GCA_964432185.1 uncultured Cytophagia bacterium | reverse complement strand
TGATCGGCTGCGGAAGCGTGTCGCATTCGTATTTGCCGCACTTGTCCAAGTGCCCCTATGCCGAGGTTGTTTGCGCGTGTGATATTATTCCCGAACGGGCCCAAGCACAGGCGGAACGTTTCAATATCCCCAATGTTTATCCGCACATTGATCAGATGCTGGCCGGCGCCGATTTTGACCTGCTGGTGAACCTGACCGACATGCAGGAGCACGAGCACCTCAACCGTCAGGCGCTTCAGGCCGGAAAACATGTGTGGAGCGAAAAACCGCTGGCCAATTCGCTGGCCGCCGGACAGGAGCTGCTCAAACTGGCAAAAAAACAGGGCCGTCGATTTTGGGGCGCGCCGGCCATGGTCGAGAGTCCGGCGTTTGCACAAATGGCAAAAATTCTGGCAACGGGACAACTCGGCAGCCTGGCCGCGGCGCATGCGGAATATGGTCACGATGGACCGAACTGGTCAGCCTTTTTTTATGAAAAAGGCGGCGGCAGCTTGCCGGATTTGGCCGTGTACAACATCACCACGCTCACCGGTCTGCTGGGCCCGGCAAAAGCTGTTTCTGCCATGACCAGCATTGTGACGCCCACTCGGCACATCGACCGCGTGGGTCAAGTTAAAGTGGAGGCCGAAGATAACGCGATGTTGCTGATGGATCACGGCAATGGTTTGATCTCCCACGTTCAGTCCGGATTCAACTATTTTAACCCACACGGCCATGACGGCTCCGGCGAACAGCGGCATACTGTTCAGATTATCGGCAAAACCGGCTTTTTAGGACTGGTGGGGTACGACTGGGCGCCGCAAGGCGTGGATGTGGCAACCATGGACAAACCTGAATTTAAGCGTCACCTGTTTGAAGGCAGTGATTTTGTCTGGCAGATGGGCGCGTCGCTGGCAGCCGAATGCCTGGCGACCGGCCGCGAACTGCTCATCACGCCGGAACATGCCCTGCACGTGCTGGAAATTATTCAAGCGACCAACGAATCCGGCAAAACCGGCCAACGCATTCAACTGAGCTCGACGTTCACCTGGCCGATTATAAAAGCTTGATGTGTTTCGGAAATTACAGTTTACATCGCTTGCAAAAATTGGCTTGATCATTTGTGATAGTTTTAATAATTCAAATCATGCACATATTTCAGCAAGAGCAGGTGATACAGGTGCGAAAATGAAAACTGTCTTGATCCTTGTTTGTATTTGCGCTGCCCTGTCGGTTTCCGCCGCTTCGCACATTCAGTTCGTGCCATTTGACAGCATTGCCGTCACGGACTGTTTTTGGCAAGCGCGGCTCGAAACGAATCGAACCGTGACGGTGCCGCACAACCTGGACAAATGTGAAGAGGTGGGAATTGTTGAAAATTTCCGTCGTGCGGCGAAAGTGTCAGACGGCGATTATCTCGGGTTGCCAAACTGGGACGAGTTTCTTTACAAGGCCATCGAGGCAGCAAGTTATACGCTGATGTCGACATTTGATGCTGAACTGGACTGGCGGCTCGATGGCCTGATTGCCATCATTGCGGCGGCGCAGGAACCGGACGGCTACCTGCGCACTTTTTATCAGCTCACGAACACGCCGCACTGGACCAACTTGCAGGGCGGACTCGAGTTCTACTGCGCCGGCCATTTGTACGAGGCGGCGGTCGCGCATTATGTCGCCACCGGCAAGCGCACACTTTTAGATGTGGCGCTCAAAAACGTCGCCCTAGTTCTGACAACCTTTGGTCCGGGAAAAAACATCGGTGTGCCCGGACATGAAGAAATAGAGCTGGCGCTGGTTCGGCTGTATGAGGTTACCGGCGACAAACGATACGTGGAACTGGCGAAATTTTTCATCGATCAGCGTGGCAACAAAGAGCGCAGCTTGTACGGCGCTTTTTTTCAGGATCATCTGCCGTTTTTGCAGCAAAGCGTAGCCGTGGGTCAAGCGCCGCGCGCCACTTATCTATATTCCGGCGCCGCCGATGTGTCCTATCACCTGAATACCACGGAGTATTGGCCAACATTGGCGCGGCTGTGGTCGGATGTTGTCGGCACAAAAATGTACATCACCGGCGGCATTGGCGCGCGCAATGCAAGCGAGGATTTTGGCGAAGCCTATGAATTGCCCAACATTACCGCCTGCACCGAAGTCTGCGCCGCCATTTCGTTTTCGATGTGGAATAGCCGCATGTTCAAACTCACGGGTGACGCCCACTATTTTGATGTCCTCGAGCGTACCCTTTACAACAATTTTCTCGCCGGCGTGTCGTTGAGCGGCGACCGTTATTTTTACGCCTGCCCACCGGCATCGGATGGGGTGTTTACGTTTAATATCGGCTGGAATCCTGCCGAATTTGACGCGCCTTATCATGACGCGTCGGCGACAAGAAAAGAGTGGTTCCCCTGCGCCTGTTGTCCGCCGAATTTAGCACGCTATATGGCAACCATTCCCGGCTTGATGTACGCGGTGGACGACCGCACTATTTTCATCAATTTGTTCATAGGAAGCACGACAACCATTCCGCTGCGGGACAACAACGTGTCCATCATTCAAAAAACCGATTATCCGTGGTCAGGACAAATTTCCCTGGAAATTGATCCGCAAACGGCTGATCGTTTTGCGGTTTTTATTCGAATTCCCGGATGGGCGCGCAACGAGGCGGTCCCGGGTGATTTGTACGTTTTTCAGGAGAACTATTCGGAGCTGCCATGTGTGACTGTCAATTCGAAAACCCTCCCGCTTGTGGTGGAAAACGGTTTTATCAAGATTGAGAAATTTTGGCAGCGCGGTGATGTCATCCACATGGATTTGCCCATGCCGATTCGCAAAATCGAATGTTCCCCGCGCGTTCCGGAAAATCAAAACAAAATTGCCGTGCAGCGCGGTCCTATTGTCTACTGCGCCGAAGGTTTTGACAATGACGGACGGGTACTGCAAGAATATTTGCCCCCAAACGCCATTTTTTCAAGCGAATTTGTGCCTGATTTTTTAGGCGGTGTTCAGATGCTCAATACTACGTCGCAGAAGAAAGCATGGAGACTCATCCCGTACTACGCCTGGTCGAATCGCGGCGTTGGAGAGATGAGTGTGTTGTTATTGGAAGGCGAATAAATTTAGTTGGAAAGCAATTTTCCATCAAAAATATATGATGAATTCGTAAAAAGTCGAGACACAAGTCATTGCGAGGAGCGAAGCGACGAAGCAATCTCTTGAAAACAACAAGTTAGCTCAGGCAAGAGATTGCTTCGCTCGCAATGACTTTTAAAGATTTTTTACGATTTCATCATATATAAAGGAGTAAGTTTGAAATTTGTGGAGAAGCAGATGATCAGGTTCTATATACTTTTTATCTCTATTTTTTTAGTGGGCCTTGACGGCTCACCTCTTTTTGCTCAGGCGCCCGAGAGCTCGCCCGTTGTGTACAACAACTCTGTTGATTTTTGCCCTCTATCCCCAATGATTAACATTTATGCCATCCATTACTGTCGCCGGTTGACGCCGCGCAGCGAAGTCATTGTTGGCCCGTCGTACATGCGTATATCCTACGAGGACATCGGCCACACCGATGCGCCGGGATTTATTGTCGGATATCGGCATTATTTGTGGAAAAATCTGCACATCGATTATCAATTGATGCCGATGTGGGACCGGTTCTACGACACCGAAGCCGAAAAACGCTATTACGGTTTTGATCTGTGGAACGAGTTTCGGCTGGGTTACTCCTGGGACTTTAAAGTCGGCAAAATCCCGGCGTTTTTTAATCTGCAATGGCCGTTTGGCTTTGCCTTGTACTCTGATCCGGACGGCAAACCCGAGTCGTTTAAAAAACATGCCGAGGAAAATCCGTTATTTTATTTTCCGCCACTGTTTTTTCTGGGCGTTCGATTTTAGAGGAGAATTATTTATAGCGCGATTACAATTTAAAACAGCGCTAAAATATGCGATTCAAACAGCTTTTGGATAGCGGCGCCTCCGGCACACCGACTCTCATCAAACTGCCGCTAATTTTACCGGATATGATGCCCGCGCGGCGATGGAGGTTATTGTGCCGCGTATGAATCCGCAGGGACTGGACGCAAAGTCGAGCTGCCGTTTGTCACGAACGCGGCAAAACCAATCGCTTTGCGGCTAAAATAACTACGTTTAACGCACATACTATTTTGGAGGAATAATCATGTCAAAAAAAGTTGGTGTCGGATTGATCGGTTCGCAGTTTATCAGCACGATTCATGCGCGGTCGCTACAGCACTGCAACCAGGCGGACGTGATGGCGGTCGCGTCTCCCACCCCGGGACACGCGGAAAAATTTGCCCAAACCTTCAATATCCCGCACGTCTTTACGGATGTGCATCATATGCTGGCTCTGCCGGACATTGACATGGTCGTGATCGGCGCGCCGAATTTTACCCATTGCGAGCTGACTCTGGCGGCGGCGCAGGCGGGCAAACACGTCGTGCTGGAAAAACCCATGTGCCTCAATTTAAAGCAAGCCGATGACATGATTGCTGCCTGCGAAAACGCCGGCGTTAAACTGATGTACGCCGAGGAACTCTGCTTTGCGCCGAAATATGTGCGACTCAAACAGCTTTTGGACAGCGGCGCGCTCGGCACACCAACTCTGATCAAACAGTCGGAGAAACATGACGGCCCGCACGCGGCGCACTTTTGGGATGTGGAGCGTTCCGGTGGCGGCGTGACCATGGATATGGGCTGCCACGCGATCGAATTTTTCCGCTGGATGCTGAACCGGCCGAACATCAAATCCGTGTACGCACAAATGAGCACTCAGGTGCATCAGGCAAAAACCAAAGGCGAGGATAACGCGCTTCTCATCCTCGAATTTGACAATGGCGTGATTGCTTTGGCGGAAGAGAGCTGGACCAAACCCGGCGGTATGGACGACCGCGCCGAGGTGTACGGCTCCAACGGTCTGGCGTATGCCAATTTGCTGCAGGGCAATTCGATCGTCACCTATTCCGGCGCCGGATACGAATATGCGGTGGAAAAGGCCGGCGAGACCAAAGGCTGGTCTTTTACGATTTATGAAGAGGAATGGAATTACGGCTTTCATCAGGAAATGGCCCATTTTGTCGACTGCGTGCAAAACGACAAACAACCGCTGGTCACCGGCCACGATGCCCGCGCGGTGATGGAAGTTTTATTTGCCGCGTATGAATCCGCCGGGACGGGACGCAAAGTCGAGCTGCCGTTTAAAACGGACGCGGCAAAACCAATTGATTTGTGGCTAAAATAACTATTTTTTGTGGAGAAAAACGTGAAGCTTTCTGTACTCGGGAACAACGGAGTCGAACAAATAGACGCCGCGGCCAAACACATTCTTGCCACGACCGGAGTCGATATTCCGCATGAGACCATGCGTCACCTGTTCCAAAAGGCCGGTGCGGACGTGAGCGCCGGGTCCAACCGCGTGCGTATCCCCGCCCGCCTGGTGGAGGAGTGTCTGTCTACTGCCGGCACATCATTCACTATTTACGGACGCGATCGCTCGAAAACCGCCGAATTTGGTCAAGGAAAACGAAATTACAATTCCACCGCCGGCCAGGCCTACTGGCTCGGCCGCGACGGCAAACGGCGCTTTTGTTCACTCGATGATGTCAAAATGGCGTCACAGATTGGCGATGTATTGCCGCTACTCACTATTGTCGGCGCCATGTCGGATCCGCACGAAATCAACGTGGCGCACCGTTGTGTGGACGTGGCGGCCACGTTGTTAAAACAGACGACCAAGCCGATCATGTTCTGGTTTTACGACCGGCCCAGCACGGTTCACGTGCTCGACGTGCTGAAACTGTTTGCCGGCTCAACGGCCGAGCTGACAAAATTTCCGCTCGCCTATCCGTTTCTCGAACCGATCAGTCCGTTGCGTTTTCCCACCCTCGGCATTGATGTGCTTTTTGAAACCTGCAAAATTCCGCTGCCGGTGCCCATCGGCCCTATGGCGCAGGTGGGATTGAGCGCGCCCGCCACCTTGGCCGGCACGCTGGCGCAAGAGACCGCGGAAATATTGGCCGGATTGTGCATCACGCAAATTATCCGTCCCGGCACGCCGGTTTGTTTTGGCGGCATTCCGCACGCGTTTGACATGCGAACCACGCAACTCATTTTTGCTGGACCGGAACAGGGCCTGATGGCCGTTGCCATGACCGAGATGGGAAAATATTACGGCCTGCCGGTGTATGTCAATGTCGGATTAACGGACAGCAAATGTATCGACGCCCAGGCCGGACTGGAATCCGCGGCGACGCTGTTGATGGGCGCTTTGGCCGGCGCAGATATTTTCGGGCATTTCGGCATCATCGGTGTCGACCAGGCCGCAAGCCCGGAAATGCTGCTGTTTCAGCATGAAGTGATCGAGTATGTTGAACGTATTATGCGCGGATTTGATGTTAATGATGAAACGATGGCGCTGGATTTGATAAAGCAGGTTGGACCGGGCGGCAGTTTTATCGCCGAAGAACATACGCTGCGATTTTTTCGCCAGGAGGTCTGGATGCCTCAGCTCCTGAATCGGGATTATTGGGAAAACTGGGAGCACAAGGGCAAAAAAGGCCTTGGTGATGTTCTGTATGAAAAAACCGAGAGCCTGCTGCACGAATATACAAATCATCCGCTGGATGAGCAGATCGACAAAGAGATGAATAAAATTGTGCAGTCTGCGCAAAAAATCTGATTGTTGCCGGTTGCTTTATCAAAAAAACTGAACATAGTGAAATAGATTTCGAGCAGATTTTTAGTCATGGAAATAAAATTCTTCAATTCTTGCCGCTCAATGTCTGAATCAGCATGTGATTTGATTGTTGATTTTGTGCGAAAAAAGCCCGATGCCTTGTTATGCGCCGCAACCGGAGACACGCCAACGCAAACGTACCAACTCCTGGTCGAGGAGCATAGCAGGTCAAAAGGGCTATTTGCGAAAATTCGATTGGTCAAGCTTGATGAATGGTGCGGCGTTCGGCCAAACCAGGACGGATCATGCGAAGATTATTTGCAAAAACACCTGCTCAAGCCGTTAGGAATTACCGGTCATCGGTATTATTCATTCAAAAGTGACTCCTCTGAGCCGGTGAAAGAATGTGAACGGATGGCTGAAATTTTGCGAAAAATCGGTCCAATTGATGTAGCTGTGCTCGGAGTTGGTGTGAATGGCCATATTGGATTCAACGAGCCGGGTGATGTCTTGACTCCTTTTTGCCATGTTGCTCAGCTTGCTCCGTCGTCGCAAGGCCATAGTATGACCAGACATTTTGGTTTCTTGCCTCAACTGGGAATGACGCTTGGAATGGCTGATATCATGAGCGCCACATTCATTTTGTTGCTCATCGCTGGTCAGTCAAAAACCGATGTTTTCAAAACGCTGTTATCTCGAAAAATTTCATCTCAGTGCCCGGCCAGTGTGCTGTGGCTGCACCCACATACCGTGTGCCTGTGCGATAACAGTTCTGTACAACTCGAATGAGAATTCGACTTTTTTGAAAGGATAAGAAGATGAATCCAATGGATCGTCGTGAGTTTTTAAAAACAACCGCAGCGGCGGCGCCGTTTATTATCGTGCCGCGGCATGTTCTTGGCGGACCCGGCTATACCGCTCCAAGTGACAAGCTGAACATTGCCGGTATTGGCGTTGGCGGACAGGGCGCCTGGGATTTGGAAGAAGTGGAGAGCGAGAATATTTATGCTTTGTGCGATGTCGATTGGGACAAGGCGGCCGAGGTGTTTGCCAAATATCCGGGCGCCAAAAAGTATCGCGATTATCGTGAAATGCTCGACCAGGAAAAAGAAATTGATGCCGTTGTCATCGCGGTTCCGGATCACACTCACGCGATCATCAGCATGGCGGCGATAAAGCGCGGCAAGCATGTCTATTGCGAAAAACCGTTAACGCACACGATTGTCGAAGCGCGCGAACTTGCCAAAGCCGCCAAAGAAGCGCACGTCGCGACGCAAATGGGTAACCAGGGCATGGCGTTTGAAGGCAATCGTCTGATCAAGGAATGGCTTGCTGACGGCGCCATCGGGCAGGTGCGGGAGGTGCATGTCTGGTCCGATCGCCCTACCCATCTGGGAACAAAAGACTTGTACTGGGCCCAGGGCATTGAAGCGCCGACAGAATTTCCCGCAAAACCGGATGCGCTCGACTGGGATTTGTGGCTCGGGCCTGCTGCGGAAAGACCTTATCACCCGGCCTACAGCCATTTTGTCTGGCGCGGCTGGTGGGCTTTTGGCGAAGGCGGCCTCGGCGACATGGGCATTCACAATATCGCTCCTGTTTACGATGCCCTGAAATTGACAGCGCCCACCTCCGTGCATGCTTCGTCAACGCCGGTTTTCCCCGAAACTGTGCCAAGCGCCTCGGTGGTGCATTACGAATTTCCCGAACGCGAGGGCATGCCGCCGATAAAATTACACTGGTACGATGGCGGACTGCTGCCCGAACGGCCCGCAGAACTGGAATCCAACCGCGAGCTGAACAAAGAGGATGGTGTTTTATTGGTCGGCGACAACGGAACCATGCTGGTGGAAGGCTGGGGTGGCGCCAGCCCGCGGCTCATTCCCGAATCCCGCATGCGGGAGTATCCACTGCCGCCCAAAACGTTGCCCCGTTCGATTGGCCATCATGCGGAATGGATCAAAGCGTGCAAAGAGGGTACGCCGACCATGTCCGATTTCTCCTTTTCCGGACCCTTGACCGAGGTGTGCCTGCTCGGCATGCTTTCGGTTCGTCTTGGCGGTAAAAAACTGTTATGGGATGCGGAGAATCTGCGCGTGACCAATAATGAGGATGCGAACGCGCTTTTGCACTACGATTACCGGAAGGGCTGGAGCCTTTGATCCTTTGCCAAAAACTTGTTTCTGATTTGTTCCCCGCCTGGGAAGGATGCCCCGTGGAAGTTCGATGTGCTGAGAATTGTTAAAGGCAATAATTTTTATGTTCCAATAAAAACTGAAAGGAACACGTTATGAAAAAAATGGCTTTGGCAGGTTGCTGTCTTTTCTCCTTGGTGTGCTTTGCTAAAAATCCATTTATCACTCACATGTACACGGCTGATCCTTCTGCTCGCGTGTTCAACGACACCTTGTATGTCTATCCATCGCACGATGAAGATGATGCGACCTGGTTCAGCATGAAAGACTGGCATGTTTTCTCAACCACGGATATGATCAACTGGACCGACCATGGTGTTGCTTTTTCGCTGGAAAAAATCAGCTGGGCCAATGCCGAAGCCTGGGCGCCCGACTGCATCAAACGAAATGGAAAATATTATTTTTATTATCCGGTAGAATCGAGTAAAATCGGCGTTGCAGTGGGCGACTATCCGTTTGGGCCGTTCACAGATCCCCTGGATTCGGCGCTTATCCATACCAATTCAAAAGGTGTGGTTTGTAACCGCGATTTTATCGATCCCGCCGTGTTCATTGATGATGATGGTCAAGCCTATCTGTACATGGGGCAGTTGGTCGTGAATGCGATAAAACTCAATGAGGATATGATTTCCTATGACGGCCCGGTCTATCTGCTCGAAGGCACAGATGATTTTTTTGAAGCCATCTGGATGCACAAGGTCAACGGCATCTATTATCTGTCATATGTGGGACAAAGCGGCGAAATTAAATATTGCACCAGCAGGCATCCGTTGGGGCCTTTTGAATATAAGGGCGTCATTTTAGAAAAAATGAACAGCGGTACCAACCATCATTCCATTGTTGAGTACAAAGGGCAATGGTATCTTTTTTATCATAACTCGGATCTGTATTTTTCGAATCATCCCGAAGTCGAACCAAAGTTCGGCTGGGGGCACGAAGGCAGTCCACATCCATTTCGACGATCAATTTGTTTTGATAAATTGTTTTATAATGAGGATGGCACGATCCAACAGGTTGTGCCGACAAAATAGCGATAAACTAGTGCGATTTTCTCGCAAGTGCTCGGAAAAGTTGTCCGATCATAGCGCTCCTCTTGGGCACGGCGGCAGAACGTGAACTAAATCCCGGCGCTGAATCTGCACAACGGATTGAATGATCAAATCCCGGCGGCAGGCGCCGGCGATGTGGTGAAAGGTGAGACGTAAAACGCGAGACGCAAGACGTTTTGCGTCTCACCGATTTTTATCGAACCGCAATGTTCCCCTGACGGACCGCTTCTTTTTTCATCTCCTATTCCAAATAATAGTATTTGCATTTCATTTCGAATTAACTATATTGACTATGGTCATAAAGAAGTGGTCATAACTTTGTTGAGGTCAAATATGAAAACGCTGGCTGCCGGAAAATTTAAAGCGCAATGTCTGGCGCTGATCGACAAAATTGCTCAAACGCATGAGGAACTCGTGGTGACAAAATATGGCAAGCCTTTGGTCAAAGTTGTGCCATATAACGACAAAAAGGATAACAGCAACAAGCCGCTGGCCGGTATGGCAACCTATATTGGCGATGTGTTTTCTCCCATTGATGAGGAATGGGAGGCGGATGTATGATTGTGCTCGATACGCACGCCTGGTTCTTTTGGGTGAATGACAGCCTCGATGAATTGTCTGCTGATGCTCTGAAAGCGATACGTTCAAAAAAGACGCTGGGCGTCCCCGCCATTTCCTGCTGGGAGATGGCCATGCTCGTGGCCAAGGAACGGATCAAGCTCAGCATTGATATCCAACTCTGGATCAACGAAGCGCTGAAATATCCCGGAGTGCAATTGCTGGATTTGGAACCGGAGATTGCCGTGCTCTCAACACGTCTTCCCGGCACATTTCATGGTGATCCGGCGGATCGGATGATTGCGGCGACGTGCCTTTATCACAAAGCTGAACTTGTTAGTAAAGATAAAAAGATAAAGGC
>CAYSNA010000168.1:0-10941 GCA_964432185.1 uncultured Cytophagia bacterium | reverse complement strand
AATGATAATGAATCGGGATTAGCGAAAGTCATATCTAAGACCAAGATAAAGTCGAGAGCCAAAATATTGGCTATAGGTTTGTCGATCCGAAACAAACTGATATCCGGCTTCATCCTGATTGTTTATGTTTTGATAATAAAAAGAGATGCCGAACCGCCGGCCGATTTTCTGCATGAGCGTGGCGTCCCAGCGCCCCCATCCCTGGACGTATGTATCTTCTTCCGGAACGGCGCCGACATTAGCCAGGTAATCTCCCTGATAGAGATAGGAAATCCGGCAGGAAAAACCCTTCTTTTCATAGCCGATGGCTATATTACCCATGTTTTCGGAATTTCCCGGCATTTTGCCGAAACGATATTCCCGCCAGAACACATATTCGTAAAACGGAAAGCTGCCCTGTTTTTCCCATTTATATTGTGGAAAAGGCGTCTCGGTGATCGCGCGGGTAAAATTTGCATTGATCACAAAGCCATCGAACGGTGACGGCAAAAAAGAAAGATGCGTTTGCAGATCAACTTCGATCCCTTTAATGGTTGACACCGGCGCGTTGACATATCGATTTACCGTGTAGCCGAACAATCCCTGCTCTCGGGTAAAGCCATATTCTTCATTGTCCCAGTTACGGTCTGTAAGAGGATAATCGATATTCTCAAATTTTTTATAATATCCGCCGATCGTAAACAAGCCCATGCGCGAATTAAAAAAAGAGAACACCAGATCATAATTCCAGGCAGAGGCATTTTGCAGATCCAGGCCGCTCATGTGCACCGTACTTGCAGAACGATTGATAATAAAGCGAGGCCGCAGCCGGGTATAGTTGGGCCGGGAAAGCGAACGGGTTGCCGCCAAACGAACATCGAACCATTCCAACGGTTTGATCTTGATGTGAAACATGGGCAGCCATGCTTCACGCACATCTGTCTCGCTTTTTGCGACTTCTTGTGTGGATTGTGGATTGGCGGGATCATCAAAAATTTGCTCAAACGAGTTGTAGCGCAGATCATCTCGTTCATAGCGCACACCGGTAAGGAACATAAAATGGCGAGTGATATTAAACTCTCCCATCAGATAGCCGGCGCTGATTTTTTCCTCATTCGAATAATCCGAATTGGTGTTCGCCTGGATACCGCCATATCCTTCGCGCCCATTGTAGCCATAGTGGATATCATAAAAGCCCCGTCCCGCATAATAGTCATCCAACTGGTTGGCAAACTCAAACCGACCTCCCAGAAATGGCGACGCACTAAAATTCGGATCGATATAACTTGGAATCAGCACGTTGTTTTTGTCGTCAACAAAATATTCGCGGTTTGTATCAGGATCTTCGAGCGGGATAAAATTGCCCGCGGTATTGTAAACGTAGGGCGCGCTGGTGAGACTGCCGGCACTGCGATTCTTGATTTTTTGTTTGGCGCCTATTTTCAAATGGCCGGACAAGTTTCGACCGTTATTGAATGGTTTTTTTACATCAAACGAGAGTGTATAATCCCTGTCGCTGGATTCTTTTTCTCGGTAGGCGATGCCATACAGGTACGTTTGCATAGGATCATAACGAACAGACGCAAACACGTCGTCCAACGGCAAGCGCGTGTCAATGGCGCTAAACGCCGATTCGCGTTGAAACCAGATACGATTGGAAAAAGGTGTTTTGGATGTGCTAAGGGAATGCGCCAACAGCCAATCCGTCTGCAAGCCCCACATGGTGTGTCGCCCGCTGAGCGCATTGCTATAATAGTTAATATCCACTTCATCGACGCCGAGTCCGGGATTATAAATTTTGCTGTCAAAACCATAGCTTGTATCTCGCGTTAACTTTTCGTCCATTTTGCGATAATAGGTGTTCGTGAAAAGCAGCGAGTGGTTCGGTACTTCATAATCGAGAACGATGCTTGCATTGTAGCGGTTGCGTGTGGCGAGATTGTCGCTCAACCTAAGGCTGTTGATGCGAACATTCAAATCCTCCACAGTGGCACCGCGTTCCACACTATAACCGGCCCTGAGTTCATCAGAGCCAATACTTTTTCGTTCATACGATCCCGAGCCATAAACACCCAGTCGATCCTTCAGAAAGCGATTGCTGATCGTGAACGTATTAAGTGTCTGTCCGTATTGTTTATCATGTGTTGCGTAGCCGTTTCGGCTATCAAGGCGGAAGCGGAGTCCGGAAGGTGCATGGCGGAGTACAAAATTAACCGAGCCGCCAACGGCGTCGCCGTCCATATCCGGCGTTAATGCTTTAAAAACTTCGATGCCGGCTAACGCTTCCTGAGAAATCAGGCTCAAATCTACAGAACGGTCATCATCATCAACATTAAGCTTGTAGCCTTCCGTAGCAGGTATACGAACACCGTTAACCGAGATTGTGGTGAATCGTGCTGATAAACCGCGAATCAACACCTTTTCACCTTCGCCGGATTCGCGTTGCACGGACACCCCGGGCAAGCGGCCGATAGATTCGGCGGCGTTGGCGTCTGGTAACTCGCGTATGCGTTCAGCCGAAACAACATTGACAATTGTGTTTGAGCGCAACTGCTGATTGATCGCCGCGGCCTGCCCCTCACGTATGGCGGATACCACAACTTCGTCGCCTTCCACCGTTTCAAATCGCAGCTTAAAATCTTGCTTGATGGTCGCGCCTGCCCGCACTTGAATTGGCTGCTTTTGTGTTTGATAGCCAATAAAATTGACAACCAGCGTATACTGACCGACCGGTACTCGCATAATTCTGTATTCACCGTCATAATTTGTAGCAGCGCCAATATTTGTACCTTCAAGGAAGACATTGGCGCCCGGCAGTGGATTCCCAGAGTTTTCCTCTTGAATAACTCCCACTATTGCTCCCGTGGTGGCTGCAAAGGCCGTCAATGCGATCCACTGTACAAGTGTAAAAACGAGCCCCACTAACAGTAATTTGAAACTTTTCATCGCTCAACTCCCAGGCTATAAGTTTGTATTTTTCACTTGAGGATGGACACTTTTTACATCATTGATCAGAAATATAATATGCGCGAAAAGATAGAATACGGGTGCAAGATATTCTTAAGGAGGGCCGCGTTCAAGTTATTACTAATTATTACTTTGTTAAGAACAGCAATAACGCGTTGAAACATTTTGTAAACGTGCAAAAATGCACTTGACAATGTCTCTAAGAAATGAATATACTACTCGAACAAGTCATCTTGAAAAATATGGTGGATGCGCAAAGGAGATGTGTCCGGGAGCCGGAAGGATTCTTGGATTTCAATAGAATCGGATTGACGATAAAAAAAGGTATGGCGATGTTCAAGAAAACCGATATAATTGAACGAATTCTAAACAGCGACGAGCTTAAAAAACACCAACCTGAAAGCAACCTATTAAAATATATTGTGGATGCATCATTGAAAGGTGAAACACCCGACCAAACTTCAATTGCCATTCAGGCGCTGGGCAGAGATAAATCGTTCGATCCCAATGAAGATTCAATTGTACGGGTTCGCATTCATAACCTGCGCAAACTTTTGGAAACGTATTATCTTTCTGAAGGTTCACATGACAAAGTGCGGGTAGAAATTCCACCTGGAAGTTATGTAGTAAAATTCGTATCCCAAAAACCATCGAGACAAATCTTTCGCATGTGGTATTATGGGGTGAGTATCTTTCTGATTTCCATACTCGCTTTATTGAATATTTATCAGTGGCAGTTAGATTCGAGCGATCCAGGCATTGCATCTTTGCTTCATAAAGTCAACTCTACACCAATGTGGAATGACTTTTTAATAAGCGACTTGCCGACATTGTTTGTGCTGGGTGACAATTATTTTTTCCAAGAGATCCCCCATGACACAATGGAGCCCTATCGCACGATCCGATATAACCACATCAACTCTACTGACGACTTGAGCGCTTTTATGCGATACCAGGATCAGGCGTTATGGCATATCAAGCCAAACGATATTACTTTATATGAAAATGAAATACTTTTGGCGGTACACGAGTTGTATCCTCTTTTTTATTATTATCACAAAGAATTTGAAATTATATCATCCTCCAACCTCAAACCCGAGGATCTGCAAAAATATAACATTGTTTATTTGGGCACGACCAAAAATCTCCGATCCATTGCTTCGCTGCTCATCAATTTAAACATCCAATTTCAAGTGTCCAATTTTTCACATCGTTTTATCATCAAAAATGTCGGATCGGATTCGATACAAACTTTTTATTCAATCGGAAACGACGAATTTGGCCGCCGCATGGACTATGTTATACTTGACAAACTTCCCGGCCCCAACAGTAATTTCATTTTTATCATCACATCAACGGACCTTACCGGCGTCTATGAAATGATAAAGCTGACTGTTGATCCTTCAAAAAACTCTCACTTTGAAGAATCTGTTGAAGCTCAGGCCCATAACATGCCTACTTATTTTGAAAGTCTTTGGCAAGTCAGTAGCTTACAGCGGTCTGGTTTCAAGACCAAACTGCTCCGTCTAATCTCTGTCCCGCCAGATATTGAGTTGATCAGACCTTAAGACGTGATGAAATTCCAAGCGCCCGCGCGGGGCGCGACTGCCCCTGATTTCGGGACTTTAAAATCAATATCTTACACCAAATAAATCGCCAACGTTTAATTATTCAGAGAACATCAATAACATTGCAGCACTCTACAAAATAAAGTCCTGTTTATCATAGACCGCTAAATTCGAACTTGCAGAATGGAGATTACGATTACCAGCTTTTTTTATTAACATCGAGGTATTTCCTTATCACCAAAAAGACCCTGCACTTTCAAAAGCACATCAAAATCACAGCACGACCATCAAAATGTAAGAACATTTAAATCGGTTGAGTAGAATTATGAATCAAAATCGACGACAGTTCCTGAGAACAACGGCTTCAGGCGGCGCGGTTGCCGCAGCAGTCTTTTCGACATCCTGCTCGGATCGGCAGCACCTCGACTACTCCCTCCTCGACCGGGCTGCGCAACAGCCGATCTTTAATAGTAATTTGGTGTCCACGCCTCTGGTGATCAAATCATTGGAACTGCTTCGATATGGCGATAACTTTCTCTGCCGCGTTCGCACCACGGATGGCGCCGAAGGCCTGTCGGTGAGCAACAACATGCAGATGATTTCGCTTTATCCAATTTTCATCAACCGGCTGCAGCCTTTTTTCATCGGCAAAGATGCGCGTCAGCTTGAACAACTCATCGATGATGTTTACGTGTACGAAAGCAATTACAAATTGCAGGGATTGGCAATGTGGGTCCCGTTGGCGACCATCGAATTTGCTATTCTTGATCTTCTCGGTCGGGTTGTCAACAAATCGATTGGCGAACTTTTGGGCGGAATCCACAATCAAAAAATAGCGGTTTATCAGGCAAACAATTATCGGGGCAAATCGGCGGAAGAATCGATCGAGCTGATCAAAAAGAACGTCTATGAAACGCAGGCCAAGGCGTTGAAATTCAAAATCGGCGGCCGCATGAGTAAAAATGCTGAAAATCCGCCCGGTCGCACAGAAAAGCTTATTCCGCTGGTGCGACAAGCATTCGGTGACGACATGGTTCTTTATGCGGATTCAAACGGCTCTTATACCGTTCAGGAAGCCATCCGCATTGGGCGGATACTGGAAGAGTACAACATCGATTTTTATGAAGAGCCGGTGCCGTTCGACTGGTATGAAGAAACCCGCCAGGTGGCGGATGCCTTATCCGTGCCGATTGCCGGTGGTGAACAGGAACCGAGCCTGCACAATTTTCGCCGGCTCATCGCCAACCAGGCGCTGCAAGTCGTTCAACCGGATATGTTTTACTTTGGCGGCATGATCCGTTCGCTTCGCGTTGCGAGGATGGCGCAGGTTTACGACCTGCCGAGTACACCGCACATCTCCGGCTCCGGACTCGGCTATCTTTATATGATGCACTTTGTCTCAGCTATTCCAAATGCCGGTCCCTATCATGAATTCAAGGGATTCAATACCGAACTACCGTTTGAGTGCAGCACGTCATCGTTGCAAAGCGAAAACGGCGTTGTGACCGTACCCTCCGGCCCAGGGCTTGGCATCGAAATCGACCCTAACTTTATACAAAAACATAAAGTCGTCACCTTGTAGCCAATAGAAAAATCTCGACAGGGCTACTCCCCGGACTTTAAATGGTTGGTGTTGCAATTTCGATGTGATTCATATCCGCACTGATCCGCATCACGTCCGATGCCTGGTCGAGACGTTATCCATACGCCTCGGCGCCGTTTCTTAAATACCGGATTGAGTGCTTTGCGCAATCCTGTCATTTTGCTGTTTGTCATCATCGTCCTTATCTCTTCCGATTTCAGAAAAAACCTGACTCATCGTCTGCATTGCTTTTCGTTTCGCGGGTCTGTTGGGCAAGCATATACTCGACCTGACTTTGATAGCGGAGGCCAATCGTGGATGCTGCTTGGCGTATGGTCAGCGGGATATCGGCCACGTAACAACATCTCGATTGGGCAAATCGGCAGCTGTTTTTATTTGTGGATTTTTATAATGTTTACTATAATCAATCTGATAATTCACACCACCTCTCTCGCAGTCTCCTGATTGCGGCGTTGTGAATGTGGCAAAGATGCTTTTCTTAACGTCGAATCGGATTATTTTTTGTCGCGTCGACAAACAAAATTCACCCTTGCCCCAATGCGGATGCAATTGCGCCAAAACTGTCAAGAACACCTGACACGCCATGCAGTTGATTTTTAGCCAGACATTTGACTTGTCTGTTCCTTTTTGTCTTCCGCGCGGGTGATACTCGGCTTGGTAACAACACATCATGACTATAGCCATTTTTATTCGAAGATTTGACTTTGGCGGAGCGGAAAACTATACTCGAGAGCTTGCAAACGCCCTTGCTCAAAACGGACATAACGTTTTTGTCTTTGCTCCACAAGGACGGCAACGACGATTGCTTTCACCCAACGTCAAGTTTCGCGCGCTCTTTTTTACCAAATGGCTCTTGCCTTTTAACGTGATCTATTTGCTCGTTCAACTAAAAGCGCTCAACGTTGAAATCATTCACGCCCAACAACCATCTGCTATTCGGGTTGGCTCGGTCATCAGCGCTATCACCGGCATTCCGCTGATTGTGACAATTCATTCCACCACGCCGTTGGAACTTGCCTCAGAGTTCACAAGAAATACACCGGCACGGATTATCTACGTCAGCCGTTTTACCATGGAGCGCTCGGACTGGTTCTCGACCTTGCGCCCCAAGTGCCGATATATTCCAAATGGCATCATTCCGCGTGACGATGCAAAACCTAAAGAAAACGGGCGGTTGGTCTACTGCAGTAGAATTGACAAATCACATGCGAATTTGTTAAAGTTGCTGATTAACGATGTTATGCCGCAACTCAAGCTAAAGATTCCAAATATCACGCTTGAAATCATCGGCGATGGCGACTGGTTCCGACGGGTTGCCACATGGGTCCAGAGTGTCAACAATTCATTAGGCGCCACTACGATTCAATTGAACGGCTTTAGCGATCAATTCCTCAGCAATGGCGCTTTGGTCATAGGCGTCGGTCGTGTTGCTCTCGAAGCGCTGAGTTCCGGAATACCTGTTTTGGCCGTAAACGCAACTCGGTGTGGACCTCGAATTTCAAGCGCCAATTACGATACGCTGAGCCGGAATAACTTTGTCGATGTCACGGCGCCCAAACCCAATGCCGAAACCATAATCGGATTAATTGTTGAAGCGTTTACAAATTATCAGAACATTATAGCCGACAGCCAATGTGTGAGGGAACGAGCAAATATTGATTTCTGTCTATCAACCATAGTGGATCAAATCCAAAACGAATATCAAAACGTTGTTGACGAACAACGAATCAATGCGCTTCAACCGGCACTGCATAACAAACCTGCCAGTCGTCATTTTTCATAAACCTCATCGAGCTAAAAAACAAGATACCCATCTAGCTCCCGAATGGAATGCTGCAGCCGAACAAACCGGGAGCGATGCATAACTATGATTACGTCAAAGCTCACTTTGAAAGAAGGTCAAGGAATGTAAACAGTCAATAACGGTCCGTTGGGAAACAAGGGCAGCAGAATTTAAAGAAAACGACTATGCACGATCGAAGATTTTCATAGTGGCTGCACAGATTTGTATTGTATAAATGACTTCATATTATTAAATTGCCACCCGCAAAAGAAACCTTGTCTAATGGTTGGTAGTATTTACCGACGCCACACACGTTAGGCGAAAAAAGGCCAAGTAACAAAAAAAATTCTTGCATTATAAAAGAGAAATTTGTATACTTGTTGCCGTTAAACAAAAGGGGTCGTGGTGCAGTTGGTTAGCACATCGGCCTGTCAAGCCGAAGGTCGCGGGTTCAAGTCCCGTCGGCCCCGCCACAGATAAAAAGCCAATACAGCAACTTATGTATTGGCTTTTTTAATTTCAGGTCTCCTTCCGGACGATTGTCACAAAATTACCACAAATGACGACAGAATGAATGTGTAAAAGAAGCTGCATATTCGTAGCAGCGGTATGAAGAGGATGAACGTCATCGGTGTTTCTGACTTATCGTGATTGCGCAAATCGTCAGGCATTCGCCGTGAGGTAGCAAATCCCATTGCCCGCAGCTCATATCTCATCTGTATTCGTTAATTTAATCATTGAGATTGATGTGGCCGTTGGCATGGATTAGTGCTATACTCTCCTGCCCTACTCATTTGCCAGGAGCACAACAATCAACCGGCGTGGTCCATGGGCGCCGAGGATGAGGATTTTCTCAATATCCGCCGTTCGGCTGGGCCCGGTGACCATCAACATGTTGCGTGCTTGTTCGACATCGAGTCTTTCAAATAGTTCAATTTGATGGGCCATGATCCGAGTCTTTTGAACCAGCGCAATGACCGTATCCGGTAAAAAATGCGGCAGAGTACTGCTGGTTGTGCCAAAGGGAATGACCAGCGTGCCGGTGTCGGCGATGGCATAGTCTGCCTCCACGACAGATGTGTTGATCGCCGCCACGGTTTCGATTTTATGATCATGCACATCCCGGGGATTAATCGCGGCGATGTGCTCATCAAGTTGCGCTATGATACGTTTTATCAAACCGGCGCCGGCATAACTGATTTGAGTTTCGTTGTTGTCGGCGAGTACTTTTTCAATAAAAGTTACAGCTTCTTTATCCGATGCGGCCTGATAAAATTCACCAGAAACGAGGGCCAGTTCGGTTTTGAACTGTTCAACAAGACCATCAGGTGAAGGTGGAACAAGGTGATTTATTTTATCGCGAATAATGCCGTCAACGCCTTTTGGATCACCCGCCACATGACTGGGGACTTTAATCGCCGTTCTGATATTATTCAGTATTTTTTCACGAGAAGTCATACGGTTTATTCTTTCCACGAAGTCAATCTAAAAATGCAGAAGATACTTGTGAGCCCTAATCTGACACGATTTGATCCAAAAGACTTTTCCGTTCAGCAAAATTTTTAAACGACTCATTTTGACTTTTTTTCATCCATTTCTAAAAAACGTTTTCTAAAGCCTTTGACATCAAATGTGCCCATCTCTCGGTCTTTATTGTAGCCGGGTACCGGCAGCGGCTTTTTATGCAATTGTTGAATTTTTCCGGGAAACCATGTGGCCATGCGATAGAGCATCGGATGCTGCGCGAGGAACGCCCATGCTTTGAATCCAAATTTTTCCACTTTTTGCGAATGACCGGTTTCGACAACATTGTGTCGCAGCTTTAACAAGTGATGCGGAATTTTGATACGCACCGGACACGCGTGGTAACAAGCGCCGCACAAACTGGAAACATACGGCGCGTAACGTCCCTCCTGCTCGCCAAGATATTGCGGGATCAATGTCGCGCCGATGGGCCCCATGTACACCCAACCGTAGGCATGTCCGCCAACTTGCTGATAAATCGGACAGGCATTCAAACAGGCGCCGCATCGGATGCAATAGAGTGTCTCGCGTAGTTGTGGATCGGCGAGGATTTTTGACCGACCATTGTCCAGCAAAATAACATGCACCTGCGCGGGTCCTTCGTTCACTATGTTTTGCAGCGGCCCACCGACAATGTTGACGTAAACGGTCTGTTTTTGCCCCGTTGCGCTGACAGGCAAGAGCTTGAGAAAAATCGGCAGCTCGTCAAAAGAGGGAATTAACTTTTCAATACCCATAACCGCGACGTGCACTTTTGGCAGACCTATGGTCAAACGCGCGTTTGCCTCATTCTCGACAATCGCAATACAGCCGGCCTCGGAGATACCAAAATTAACACCGGAAATACCCATATCCGCATGAAGAAATTTTTCACGCAGTGTTGTGCGGGCAATCGTCAGCAGCTCGTTCGGTTCTTCCGTATAATCGACACCGAGTTTGTCGTGAAAGATTCGGCCAACATCCTGCCGGGTCAAATGCAAGGCCGGTGCCGTCAAATGCGACGGGATTTGATCGAGCAGTTGGATGATGTATTCGCCGAGATCCGTTTCCAGCGTTTCAATGTTCTGCTTTATTAAAAAACTGTTGAGGTGGATCTCTTCCGTCGTCAGGCTTTTCGATTTGACGACGGTTTTGACCTTATTTTCTCTGGCAATGATTTGGATAATTTTTTGCGCTTCAGCGGAATCTGCGGCCCAGTGGATGACAAGACCGTTGGCCTGCGCCTGCTCTTCAAAACGGAGGAGATACTCATCGAGATGGTCCATCACCTCCCGCTTGACGGCATGCGCTTTATGACGCAGTTCTTCCCAATAGGGTATGGCCTCTACTTTATCGGCGCGTTTTTTAATCGCCGTTTGCGTCGCTTTGTCAACTGCTTTGCGCAGCGGTTCATCTTTAAGCGCCGATTTGATATAAAATTTTGTACGAGATGCTTTCAAGTTCATATTATAAATCCAAAGAGGTGGCCAGCAAATCTGCAATGTGCATTGTTTTCGCTTTCATCGTGTGTTTCCGAA
>CAYSNA010000167.1:0-10986 GCA_964432185.1 uncultured Cytophagia bacterium | reverse complement strand
GGATCGTGTTCCATCAACAACGCGCAGGCAATGATATTAGAATTGATCCAGGGATTCCAGTTGTTTGGCGGGCTTTCATAACCAACCGCATTGCGCCAGCGAAAACCCATCCACCACCAATTTTCTTTTTCAAGATAAGGCGTGAGCAACCGACGATCCGTTTCCAGCAGCATGCGTTTGGTGATGAGCGGATTAATCTCGTCGAGTTGCGGCGCCAGCAAATAATAGGTCCAGGCCATCAGCGCGCCGGTTTCCGCGGCAAACAGATCGATGATCGGATTCTCAACATCCGGCAATCCGAGATTGTCGTTGTGCGCCGAAATACCCCAATAGGATTCCTCACAAATCGCCCAAATGCCGTTGACAATTTGATCCAGAAAACGGCCCTGCCGTTCGAATATTTCGCCCATCACCAGCGCCGCCACGCTTTCGCGCCGCTCGAAGGATAAATTGGAAAAATGATCTCGATCGCCATTGCGGGCGTAATCCAAAAAGACGGTCGCGGGCAGCGGTTTCCATTCATAGTCTAATAATTTTTCAGCGTCTTCAATATAAGCATGCTGAAGTTCTTGGGAAATGTCGTTAAAGCCGGCCGGAGCGCTGCAGGTTGGGTAAGGATGCCATGCGTCCATCGGCAGAACAAGTTGATCGAGCGCCGAACGCGGATATTTCTGCGCGAGGGATATATCATTTAATTTTTGAGGAAAAATGGACAGCGGGACAAGACTAACGAGAAAAAAAATAATTTTCAAATGCATAGTGAAAGACTCCGTGGATGTCAAGTTGGAGTAGTGTACGATATGCACAAGTGAAAGGCAAGAAAAACCTCGGAGAAAAGCGATTCTCCGAGGCTAACGCGACTGTATTATTTCAACAGCGTGACACGTCCGATGTGCACCTCGGAGCCGATTTCAATTTTATAAAAATAAAGTCCGCTCGAATAGTTCGACGCTTCCCACACAAAGCTGTGCCGGCCGACCGATACTGGCTGTGAGACGAGAGTGGATAGCTCTTTGCCGCTGAGGTCAAACACGCGCAGCCGCACAAAGTCTTGGGCCGGAAGGGTAAATTCAAATGTGAGGCGCGCATTGAACGGATTCGGGAACGCCTGAATGGCAAAATTATTCGGCGCCGCTATTTGTTCGGTGATGGCGGTTTTTTTATAGTATACCGTAAAAGTTGTGTCCGCCAGAATGAACAGGGAATCCGGTGGAATCACCTCATTGTAGGGAAAGAAGAATGTCGAGCTGTCCGGTGAAAAAAAGATTGTCGAATCAATGAGGTTGTCGTTCAGGGCAAAACAGCGGATGTAGTAGGTGCCTTCGTTGAGACTATCGACAAAAACAGTTTTATCGAAAGGCATAATCACCGGCATACCGATGCCGGAATCCGAGCGAGCGAAAAATAAAAGCTGAAATGTCTGTTGATCACGAAAGACATTGACTTCATCGAGAACGCGTGTGAGCGACGAGTTGGTTTCGCCCGACACGACAATATTGACCTGACCCTGGTTTTCATTCACAATCGTGGCATTGACAAATTTGACGGTTTGTGCTGACAGGTAAAACTGGAACAGCAGCACAAAAAGAGCGAAGGCATGAACATATTTTGACATTGGCTTTCCTGAGTGAATCATCCGAATTAACATAAAATTTATAAGATATACGGATGATTGCACAAATAGCAGAAAGCGGGATGCATGGATCATCCCGCTTTTACGTTATTCTTTGATCCACAAGCCGTGCAGGTTGCAGTATTCACGGACTTTGAGAACCTGTTCGTCGGTTTCAAAAGTGGCTTTCGGCGCGTCGCCCGGATTCAAATCGGCGCGCAGCACTTTGGTCGGCGTGATCACTTCGATAAACTGAATCCAGTGCGTGTCCATCATCGGATGTTCCACCGAACCGACGACGACATCCACCTTTCCATTGGCAACGGTCACAGCCGGTACGTGTTTTTCAACGGCCGCATCGGTGTCGTTTTCTTTTTGCAGCGTCATTTTCTGGCCGCAGCAGACCAGCGTTCCACCGCCGACATGCAGTACTTCGACCATATTGCCGCATAGTTCACATTTGTAAATTTCGGTTTTGTTTTGTACCATGGTTTATCTCCTTCCAAACTTTTTATTAATGGATTTCCGAAAATCCCCGGAATTATTTTTTATAACAAAATTTTAATGATATTTGGCGAGAGATGCAAGGGGAGAATGTCGGAAAAGATGAGCCAACAACGTTAGCTATGAATAATATTGTGAGCGATGTCCATCAGACTCGAGCTGGAAAAATGGATGGTTGAATCTGACAGCGCCCGCTGCGATTCGGAATGCGGCGGCACAAACAAAATCGAATGACAGCCGGCATTGATCCCAGCCTCGACGTCCGATTTTTTATCCCCAACCATAAAGGACGAGGGTAAATCAAGCTGATAGTCTTCCGCCGCTTGCACGATCATTTTTGGTGATGGCTTGCGGCAGTCCGGTGGATCATCCGGGGTGTCGTAGCAGCAGTAGACGTCGGTAAAAATTCCTTCCCCGAACAGTTGGAGCACGCGCTGGTTTACGGCGTCCACTTGCTGTTCGGTAATGCACCCGCGACCGACGCCGGATTGGTTGGAAATGATAAAAAGCTCAAACCCGTGAGCCTTTAATAATCGGCATGCGTCCAGCGCGCCGGGCATGAGTTCCACCAGATCGGGATTGCCGTTATACGGCACATTAAAAATGAGGGTATCATCGCGATCAAAAAAAACCGCTTTTTTTGCAGCAGGCATGGTGAATCACTTTGAGGTCAATGACAGACGTGGTGGATTTTCATGGTCATCAAAACTTTGCACCAATTCATCCGATTTGAGGGTAGCGGTGCCGAGTTTGCCGACGACAACGCCGGCCGCATGGTTGGCCAGTTCGGCCGCCTGCACCGCTGGAAGTCCGGCGGCAATCGCCATGGTGTAAAACGCGATGACCGTATCACCGGCGCCGGAAACGTCAAACACTTCGCGCGCGCGCGTTGGAATGTGGTAGGGCGCATCCGGTGGATCAAAAAGCATCATACCTTCTTCGCCCAAGGTTATGAGCAACGAATTGACCTGCCATTTTTCCAGCAGGACTTCGCCAATTTCTTTGATGTCATGATCTTCATCAACGGGAAGGCCGACGGCGGCAAACGCTTCCTTGCGGTTCGGTTTAACGAGCGCCGCGCCGGCCCAATCAAGCGGATTATTCGGATTTGGATCAACCGTAACAATTTTGAGATGGTTCGCGGCGAGCGCAAAAATTTGATCAACAAGCGCCTGAGTGACAAAACCTTTACCGTAATCTTCAATGATGATGGCGTCGATATCACGAATCCTGTCCCACAGTTTACACAGTACGTCGTCAATTTCCGGCTGGGTGATTTTGCGCTTTTTTTCGCGATCCACCCGCACCATTTGCTGGTGCTGGGCAATGATCCGCGTTTTGACGATGGTGTCAAAATCCTGCACCGTAATAATGCCGGCTGTCGAAATATGGCTCTCCTCAAGGCGGGCCAGGAGTTTTGTGCCGTTGTTGTCATGGCCGATCATGCCGCTGACGATCACGGACGAACCAAAATCCGCCAAGTTTCGCGCCACGTTGGCGGCGCCGCCGGGAAAGGACGATTCGCGCGTGACCTGCACAACCGGAACCGGCGCTTCCGGGGAAATCCGGTTGACGCTGCCCCAGATAAACTCGTCCAACATGAGGTCGCCGAGGACCAGTATGCGTTGTTTCTGCAATTCCGGGATGAGGTTTGAAACCAGCTTGGCGGTGAGCGACTTTTTCATAAGAGGTGAATATCCTGGTAAAGGGTCATAAGTGCTTGCATAATTTAAAAGAAATCCGTACTATTACAACGCAAAATTTAAACCAAATAGAGGCGCCTGTTACAAGAGTACTCCTGTGAAACAAGACGGACTTGAGGAGAAAAGGGTAATGGGCCGAAATAGCAGTGCTTCCGTAACCATTGCTGTTGGGCCGGCGGGTGAACAACTACCGGACTGTCACGAAAGAGCTTTCGTGGAGCGCTATTTGGCTGACGGTTCTAGCAACTGTGACAGTCATTTGGGTCTCCCACGTTTGGGCGGCCTTTTTTTTTGTGAGTACGTATGATCAATCTGCTCAAAGAGCTCATCAATATCCCATCGATGTCCGGCGACGAAGCTGCGGTCGGTGACTATCTCGTGCGGTTTTTTCAACAGCGGGGTTTAATGGTCAAAACGCAACCGGTTGAAGGGCACAATTTTAATGTGTTGGCAACGTGCGGCGCACCCACCACAGTACTGCTCTCCTCGCACATGGATACGGTGGCGCCGTTCATTCCGTTCTCGGAAAAAGATGGTGTCATTTATGGCCGCGGCGCCTGCGATGCCAAAGGACAAATCGTCGCCATGTTTGAGGCACTGGAGCGATTGCGGGCAAACGGCATTCGCAACGTTGGATTGCTCGCGGTTGTCGGCGAGGAAACCAATTCCAACGGCGCCAAAAAAGCGGCAACGTTATCCCTCGACTCGAAATATGTGGTTGTCGGAGAGCCGACCGACAACAAGCTGGCCATCGGCCAAAAGGGTGTGCTGGCGTTTAAACTGACGGCGCACGGCACCGGCGGGCATTCGTCACTGCCGGAACTGGGCGAGTCGGCGGTTCACAAGCTGCTCGAGGTGACAAGCGCCTGGCTCAAAGAGGAGTGGGGCGATGATGCGGTGCTGGGAAAATCGCTGGTCAACATCGGCACTTTTAACGGTGGTGTGGGCATGAATGTCCTGGCGCCGTCAGCCACGGCAGAAGGTATTTTCCGTGTATCGATATCAACGGACGTCATTCTGAAAAAGATGCAAAAATATCTGCCGAATGATATAAAGCTCGACATCAACAGCATCTCCGAACCACAGCGGATGATCGAGATTCCCGGCTTTGAAACGCAGGTTGTCGGATTTGGTAGCGATGCGGCGCATCTCCGGCCGTTGGGCGATATTGTTCTTTATGGGCCCGGCAGCATTACCGTGGCGCATCGGGAGAACGAACATGTCTTGATCAAGGATTTGCAGCGCGCCGTCGATGATTATGTGCGAATTATCAACTATCTTTTACAAAAATAAAAAATTGGTACGAGTGAATTATAAAGGACGATATTAATGATTGTAATGAAATTTGGCGGCACGTCGGTGGGTACCGCCAATGCGATTCTGCGGGTGTGTTCAATCATCAAATCACGTTTGTCGCAGCAACCGGTGGTTGTGACCTCGGCAGTCGGCGGCGTGACCAATAAACTTGTAGCGCTGACCAAGCTGGCGGCCGCCGGCGATAAAATCAAAGCTGATGAAAAAATGATCGAGATCATTGACCAGCATCGCGCCATCATCGCCGATCTCGGTATTGCCGCAGATGCCAATGTGGCGCCCGCATTTGAGACGGGCGTGGACATGCTGAAAACCGCCGTCAACACTATATTTGAGAACGGCAGTTTGACGAATGAATTATATGACTCGGTGATCAGCATGGGCGAGTTTTTTACCGCGAATATGCTGCCGGCTGTTCTGCGCGCTCAGGGTATTAAAAGTGAATTTGCCGATTCACGCACATTGCTGCGAACCGATTCGACCTTTAGTGTCGCCCGTCCGTTAATGGAAGAATCGAAGAAATTGGTTGAACACCTGCTTCTTCCGGTGGTGCAGGGCGGCGCGGTGCCGATCATTCAGGGATTTATCGGCAGCGATGCGCAGGGCCGCACGACCACGCTCGGCCGCGGCGGTTCGGATTTTTCCGCCACACTGTTCGGCGCCATGCTGGGCGTCGATTCGGTTGAAATTTGGTCCGATGTCGATGGCGTGCTCACGGCCGATCCGTCTCTTGTGCCGGAAGCGCACCGCATTCGTCACATGACGTTCAAAGAGGCCGCCGAGCTGGCCTATTTTGGCGCCAAAGTGCTGCATCCGGCCACGTTGCTGCCGGCGGTTGAAAACGACATGACCGTCGTCGTTCTCAATTCCATGAATGTTGATTTTCCCGGTACGGCCATCTCCAAAAGCAGCCCGGTTGATCCATCGCATGAAGGCCAGGTCAAATCCATCGCCTATAAAGAGGGCCTCACGGTCATCACCGTTTCCTCCAGCCGCATGTTGATGGCGCACGGTTTTATGGCCAAACTTTTTACCATCTTTGAAAAATATGAAACAGCGGTTGATCTTGTGTCAACTTCTGAGGTCACCGTTTCGTTGACTGTTGATAATACAAAAAATCTTCATACGATTGTTGCCGAGCTGGAAAAAGTTGCCAAGGTCAGTGTCGAGGACGGCAAGGCGATTGTCTGTCTCGTTGGTGAAGGTCTGAAACGCACCAAGGGCATCCCCGGACAAATCTTTGGCTTGCTGCAGGATACGCATATTTATTTGATTTCACAGGGCGCCTCCGAAATCAATCTCAGTTTTGTCATCGATGAGGCGCAACTGCCAAAGGTCATCACCCGTTTACACGATTATTTCTTTGGCGGTGACCTCGATCCAAACGTGTTCACGCTTTAGTAACTTTCAACTTGTTTTATGACCAGAAATGACAAAAGTTGAAATATTGAAAATCCAACCACGAATTTCACGAATTACTCGAAATTGCTTGGTGAAATTACTTTTCGTGAAATTTGTGTAATTCGTGGTTCCTTTTTGGTTCTGGTTTATCCGGATTAGGTAAAGTTAAAACAAAAATTATCGTGCGCTGATCCGGATTGTTCCCAGCCAAAAGTTGCACAAAGTTATGATTAAAATTTTGGAAGACATATGAAATTTGTTATACTCGGTTACGGCCGAATGGGCAAGGAAGTTGAACGGCAGGCGCTTTTGCGCGGCCACGAGATTTCCGCCATTTTTGATATCAATGATCATTTTTCCACCGAGTCAAATCTGAACGGCGCGCAGGCGATCATCAGTTTTGTGCTGGCGGATTCGGTGTTGACCAACCTGAAAACGGCGGCACAGCTCGGCTTGCCGATTGTGGAGGGCACGACCGGTTGGTACGACCAACTGGACCAGTTGAAACACATTAAAAATTTGTCCATCATTTACAGCCCGAATTTTTCCATCGGCGTGTACCAGTTTACCAAAATCGTCAAATATGCCGCCCAGTTGATGGGCCCGTTGTCCGAGTACGATTGTTTTTTGCATGAATTCCATCACACGGGCAAAGCGGATAGTCCAAGCGGCACAGCGAAAAAACTGGCGCATCTGCTGCTCGAGCATCTGCCGAATAAGGACAAGGTGATGTACGACACCAGTCACGGGGTGATCGATCCGAAAGCGCTGCACGTCACCTCAACGCGTGTTGGCCGCGTGCCCGGAACGCACGAGATCGGTTTCGATTCGCCGGCGGATGAAATTGTGCTGAAACATATCGCGCACGGCCGGGAAGGCCTGGCGAGCGGCGCCGTGCAGGCCGCCGAATGGATTGTCGGTCGCACCGGCATCTTTTCAATGGATGATTTTATGAACGATCTGTTATAACTGTCTTAATCCGGAAATTTCAATTAGCCGAAGGGAATATCATGTCAGCAGACATTTCAAAGTTTAGAGGCACCACCGTGGCGTTGATAACGCCGTTCAAACAGGATTTTTCAGTAGATGAGGTAAAATTGCGCGCTCTTGTGGACTGGCATATTGAACAGGGCACGGATGTGATTCTTGCCTGCGGCACGACAGGGGAGAGCGCCACGCTGAGTCACGAGGAGCACCATCGCGTTATTGATGTGGTCATCGAACATGCGGCGGGCCGGGTGCCGGTTCTTGCCGGCGCCGGCAGTAACTCCACCGCCGAAGCAGTATCACTGACCAGGCACGCCTCCGATGCCGGAGCCGATGCCATTCTGTCCGTTGGCCCCTATTATAACAAACCGACCCAACAAGGCTACTTTGAACATTTTAAAGCCATCGCCGAGGCGACGGAAAAACCGATCCTTCTGTATAACGTGCCGGGGCGCACAGCAGGCAATATCTGCGGTGATACAACGCTGCAATTGGCGGAAATTCCGAATATCAAAGGCATAAAAGAAGCGAGCGGCAATTTCTCGCAAATTATGAATATTCTGCGTAACCGGCCGGAAAATTTTCTCGTGCTCTCCGGTGATGATGCTTTGTCGCTGGCGATGTTGGCGCTTGGCGCTGATGGTATCATTTCCGTCGTCGCTAACCAGACACCGGCTTTGCTGCACGATATGGTGCAGGCTGCATTTGCCGGCGATTGGGAGACGGCGCGTCAACTGCATTATAAACTGCTGCCGTTGATGGAGTTTAATTTCTGCGAAAGCAATCCCATTCCCGTCAAAACCGCCTGCGCGATGATGGGATTGGTCGAGGATGTCGTTCGCCTGCCGCTGGTACCGATGACGGAATCAAACAAGGAAAAGATGCGATTTTTGATTTCAGAATTGGGATTGATTTAGTATCTACACAAAGCCATAAAATAGAAGAATGTTCTTTGGGCCATCTTTGGTCTTTTGAGTTTTAAATGTAATGATCAAGCATAGAAAGTTTATACATTGAAATTTTATAAATATCATGGACTCGGCAATGATTATATCGTCATGAATCCGGTGGAGATTGGCCGCGATTTGACGCTGAGTGACATAAAATTAATCTGCCACCGCAACTATGGGATCGGCTCGGACGGCATTTTGTGGGGGCCCATGCCGTCGGACAAAGCGCCGTTCAAATTGCGCATTTTTAATCCCGACGGCAGTGAGGCGGAAAAATCCGGACATGGTTTGCGCATCTTTTCCAGGTATCTGTTTGATCACGGATTTGTTGACAGCGAGCCGTTCACAATCGATACGCTAGGCGGTGTTGTCACATCGCGCGTGCATGCCGATGGCCGCTTGATTGATGTCGAGATGGGACGCGTCAGTTTTGACAGTAGGGTGATTCCGGTGCGAGGCGAACCGCGTGAGGTATTGAACGAATCCATCATCGTCAAGGGGCGTGAATTTACCTATTGTGCGGCAACGATCGGCAATCCGCATTGCGTGCTGCCCGTTGATCACGTCTCCGAGGAGCTGGCGCGTACGTTCGGCCCGGCCCTGGAAGTAGAGCCGCGTTTTCCAAACCGGACGAATGTGCAGTTTCTCAAAGTGCTGGATCGCCATAATATTCAAATTGAAATTTGGGAGCGCGGCGCCGGTTATACGCTGGCGTCCGGCAGTTCCAGTTCGGCGGCCGCATCCGTGGCACACAAACTCGGCTTGTGCGAAAACAAGATCACCGTACACATGCCCGGCGGTCAGCTCACCATCACCATTGGTGAAAACTATGCTATTGAAATGACCGGCCCGGTCATCCGTATCGGCGAAGGTTTTTTCGATCTGGAGGCCTTTGAGGAAAAGGTCACGTGGTAATTGGTTTGTTCTCAAAATGCCTGGCCGCAACGAATTTCCAAACAGTGTAGAACCGCGAATTTATGATGCCTCTGCCGTTATAAAAGTATGCCCACGGAATGCACTGGTTTGCGCGCACGTATCGATATAATAAATCCGCGCTTTTCACTGTATCCCGCTGGTGACGATTCGAGCAGGGGAATAGCTGCATGACGTACATCTGAGTCTTGGATTCTATTCCGGACATATCTCTTGACCACGTTTGTTTGCGGTTCAGTTTTACAAGTTAAATGACCATAACACAAGGATTAGAAAATGGCAACACTAAATAGCAATTACTCCAAACTCGGCGCCGGTTATCTGTTTCCGGAAATCGGCCGCCGCGTCCGACAATTTCTCGCCGACAATCCGGGGGTTGACGTGATGAAGCTCGGCATCGGCAACACGACCGAAGCGCTGACACCGACGGTCATTCAGGGCCTGCTGTCAGGTGTGGAAAAGCTGGCGAACATCGAGACCTATTCCGGCTATGCTGATGATTCCACCGGCGAAACTGACATGAAGGCGGCGTTGCAAAATCTGTATAAAAGTTACGGCGTTTCCCTCGATCCGTCGGAAATTTTTGTCAGCGATGGCGCCAAGCCTGATTCCGGCAATATTCAATCCATTTTCGGGCTGGACAATGTCGTGGCCGTGCAGGATCCGGCGTACCCTGTTTATGTGGACACGAATGTCATTGCCGGCCGTACCGGCGCGTTTGATCCAAAAACCGGTCAGTATCAGGGCATCGTCTACATGCCGTGTACCGAGGAGAATAATTTTTTTCCGGCTATTCCGCAACACAAAATCGATTTGATTTATATTTGCAGCCCCAACAATCCCACCGGCGCTGTGGCCACCAAAGAACAGTTGAAAGTCTGGGTCGATTACGCCCGAGCCAACAAATCCGTCATCTTTTTTGATGCCGCCTATTCAGCATTTATTAAAGAAGACGATTTGCCCCGTTCAATTTATGAAATAAACGGCGCCCGGGAATGTGCCATTGAAATCAACAGCTTTTCCAAGGTGGCGGGATTCACCGGCGTTCGTCTCGGCTGGGCCGTTGTGCCGCACGCGCTGGTCATTGAAAACACCGAACCGGGCAAAGTCAATTCACTGTGGGCGCGCCGGCAGAATACCTTTTTCAACGGCGCGTCGAATATCGTCCAGGCCGGTGGTGCAGCCGCGCTGTCCAAGGCGGGCATGCAGGAGTGCCAGGGGCTGGTTGATTATTATATGAACAATGCGCAGGTGATCAAGTCCGGGCTGCAAAATTGCGGCTACACCTGTTACGGCGGCGACAATGCACCCTATATTTGGCTGAAAACGCCGGCCGGACTCACGTCGTGGCAGTTTTTTGACAAGCTGCTGCACGAAGCGCATGTTGTCGGCACGCCGGGTTCCGGATTCGGCCCCAGCGGTGAGGGCTATTTTCGACTCTCTGCTTTTGGCCATGCGGAAAATATCGCCAAAGCCGTCGAGAGCATTCGTCAAAACACGTAGCAATCATTGTAATATCGACTGTGCGAGCGAAGACGTAATGATATTCTGATTCTGCCCGCATCAGTAAAACCTTTGGAGT
>CAYSNA010000166.1:0-10988 GCA_964432185.1 uncultured Cytophagia bacterium | reverse complement strand
TCACAAATCAAAAAAATGTTCAAATATCGAAACAGCCTTTTAACCAAAAAGGAGTAGATTATGCATAAGCGCGTGTTGTGTATGTTAATCGTTTTGGGAGTGCTCGTTTTTCGGAATGCTTTTGCTGTCAGTGAAGCCGCTGTTCTCAGTTTGATGATCACGCCATCGCCGCAGGCGCGGGCCATGGGGGAGTCGTTCGGCAACGTCTGGGCGGATGATCCGCAAGCTCTCTGGGCCAATCCCGCCGCTGCCGGATTTTTTGCACAGAACAATATGGTCGGATTGAACGCTTCCAAAATGAATTGGCTGCGCGCCTTTGGATCGGATATGTGGTACAAATCATACGCTGTCGCTGGTGGTTTCAATCTAAAAAATTCATTCACGCTTGGATTCGGTTTGAATCACCATTATCTTAACCTGGGGAAGCAAGTCCATACGGACGAGACCGGAGCGATGCTTGGCACATTCAAATCGTATGAAAACGCTACCAGTTTGACAGCCGCCGTAGCGTATCATGGGGCCGTCAATGCATCATTGGGATTTTCTTTAAAATTCATCGAATCCAATCTTGGGGCGGGTGTTTTTGTTGGAGATGAATTTGGCGAGACGGAAGCGACGGCATCGGCCTATGATTTTGGCGGTATTGTCGAATGGCCCATTCTGGCATCCCTTCAAAAAGGTCAAGCAACGCTGTTTGGTCAGCCGGCTCAATTTGATATTACACCGGGTCTCAACTACTCCATCCGAAATATTGGCGATGAGATTACATACATTGATGCGGCGCAAAAAGATCCGCTCCCCAGAACAGCGCTGCTCGGTTATAACCTGTCCGCCAAAATTCATCTGCCAAAATTTGACAGCGATCTGATCAGTATAAATTATTCGCACGATGTTCACAGTATGCTCATCGATAGAAAAACCGATGGAACTTTTACCTACAAGGGCGGGCTTGGTGATATTCGAATTTGGGATCACTTGATTCGTTATCGGATCGATTCCGAAACCGAGCGAATTGAATATGAGGACGGCTACTATGACTCCAGAACAGAATACGACAATGTCATTCTAACGCATGGTCTGCAGGTCAATCTGTTCGATGCCGTTTATTTTCGCTTTGGCGGCTATATGGACAAGCCGGGCAAAGTCGAGTACGACAGCAAGGGATATGGTGTCAATTTCATGCAGGTGGTTCGCGTGTTATTGGATGTGTCAAGACAGCACGTTGTTTATAATGCGCTCGAACGATTTATCAAAAATTTTGACATTGAATACAACTATAGTGAACTTGATATCAGCGAAAATCATCCGCTGGCGAACACCACACTGGGCGGATTAACGCTCAGGTATAAATTTTGATTGTGACTTGTATTCTTTTATTCAACTCATCTTGCACAGTTTTCGGTTAATCCTGCTCGAGCTGTTGAAAAAATGTAACCGCAAAGATCGCGAAGGAGCGCCGAGGATTGCTGATTTTTTTGGATTCTCTGTGTGCCTTCGCGCTTTGGGATTTACCTCGTTCGCCGATCTTTTGACAATCCAAAATTAATTGGATGGTGATGCGGACGTGCCGGCCCACCCAAATATATTCATCCAATCATAAATTGATTTTTAGCGATTTTTTTCGTAAAATTCGCATCTCGAAATTTCAACGATTATCAGGTTTCCCATGCTTAATATCGATTACAATCTCAAACCATCGGATTTATCCGCCAAAATTGCAGCGCTCTGGCAGCTTTCTGGTGAAAAAATCGTATCCATTGAAAACAATTATGACGCCTCTCAAGGCTCGCCGGTTTTTACAGTTAAAGGCGAATATACCACCCGCGGTTGGACCGAATGGACGCAGGGTTTTTTATACGGTTCTGCCATTTTGCAGTTCGATGCGACGAATGACGGGCAGTTTTTAAAAATTGGCCGCGACAATACAATCGAACATATGGCGCCGCATATCAGCCACATTGGTGTGCACGATCATGGGTTCAACAACGTCAGCACCTACGGCAATTTATTAAGATTGATGAACGAAAGCCGTATACCGTTCGATCAACATGAAAAAAACTTTTACAAGCTGGCGCTGAAAATATCCGGCGCCGTGCAGGCGAGCCGCTGGACGGATATAAAAACCGGCGGATTCATTCATTCGTTCAACGGCCCGCATTCGTTGTTTGTCGATACGATTCGTTCCTGCCGCGCTTTGGTTGTCAGTCATTTACTCGGACATGTTTTTCAGGCGGAAGGCGACGTCCGTATTAATTTGCTCGGGCGCGCATTGTCGCATATCAAAGCAACGGCCAAGTACTCGGTTTTTTATGGCGATGGTCGGGATGCGTATGATGTCCGTGGCCGCACCGCGCATGAGTGCATCTTTAATACAAAGGATGGTAATTATCGCTGCCCCAACTCGCAGCAGGGTTTTTCCGGTTTCACCACCTGGACGCGCGGTTTGGCGTGGGCCATGCTCGGTTTTCCCGAAGAGCTTGAAGTGCTGGCGGTTCTGGACGACGCCGAGATGGAAAAGTTTGGCGGCCGCGCCGAGCTTGAAGATCTGATGCTCAAAGCCGCGCAGGCCACCTGTGATTTTTACATCGACAATACTCCGACCGACGGCATTCCTTATTGGGATACGGGCGCGCCCACTCTGCACAAGCTGGATGATTATCTCGATCGCCCCGCTGATCCTTACAACGACTTTGAGCCGGTCGACAGTTCCGCCGCCAGTATTGCTGCGCAGGGTTTGTTGCGACTTGGGCGCTACCTCCAGGACCGCGGCGACGCTGAGCCTGGACGGCGTTACTGGCAAGCCGGTCTCACCGTGTTGAATACTCTGTTTGATGAACCGTACCTGAGCACGAAAAAAGATCATCAAGGACTCATTTTGCACTCGATTTATCATCAACCGAATGGCTGGGATTATGTGCCGCCGGGCAGCGCCATTGCCAACGGCGAGTCCAGCATGTGGGGCGACTATCACGCCCGCGAAGTCGCGCTCTACCTTCAACGAATTATTACCAATGACACGTATTACTCTTTTTATGGATGTGTTCAATGAGCCCTTCACCACTAAAAGATCTGTCACGGTTGTGCCTGCATACCATCACCACCAAGCCGTGGTCCATTGAAGAAGCAGTGGACAAATATGCGGCTGCCGGCATCAAAGGCATTTCGGTATGGCGGCAGGCATTGGCCGGACGAGATCCCGTAAAGGTGGGGGACCTGTTGAAATCGTATGATCTTGAGGTTGTCTCCCTGGTGCGCGGCGGCTTTTTTCCTGCGGCCTCGGGCGAAGCGAGGCAAGATGCGATCAGAGACAATCTTAAAGCGATTGATGAAGCGGTGGCCGTCGGCGCGCCAATGATTGTTCTTGTCTGCGGCGCCGAGCCGACCTTTTCCCTGGGCAAATCGCGTATGCAAATTAAAATCGGCATCGAGACGATTTTGGCGCATGCCGAATCGCATAGCATTAAGCTGGCCATTGAACCGCTGCATCCGATGTATGCCGATACGCGTTCGGCCATCAACACCATGGCAAAAGCCAATGATATGGTCGAGGCGATTGACTCCGAGTCCATCGGTGTCGCTGTGGATGTTTATCATCTCTGGTGGGATCCCGAACTTGAAACACAAATTCATCGGTGCGGCGAGATGGGCAATTTATTCGCCTTCCATATTTGTGATTGGAAGTATCCGCTTGAGGATATGCTGAATGACCGTGGTTTGATGGGCGAAGGCTGTATCAATATCAAGCAAATCCGCGGCTGGGTGGAACAGGCCGGATTTAGCGGCTATAACGAGGTGGAAATTTTTTCCAATCGCTATTGGGCGCAGGATCAGGATGAATTTCTCAAAAAGATTCTTGACGCTTACCTCACTTACTCATAGTTTTTCTTTCTGGAAAAGACGTTTTAATTGTAGATAAAGCAAAAAGGGATGTAATAAAAGATGTCAAAAACACATCGAGTTGGAATTATCATGAACGGCGTCACCGGGCGCATGGGTACCAACCAGCATTTGATGCGATCCATTGTTGAGATTATCAAACAGGGTGGCGTCCGAATTAATGCGACGCAACACATTATGCCGGATCCCATACTTATCGGTCGTAACGAAACCAAGCTGAAAAAGCTGTGTGACGTGTCCGGTGTCAAAAAATATTCAACGGACCTGGATGCCGTCCTCAACGATCCTGATTATTCGATTTATTTTGACGCGGCCGTAACCGGCTTGCGCGTGCCGAATGTCAAAAAAGCGATTGCCGCCGGTAAACATGTCTATTGCGAAAAACCAACTGCTACCAACGCAGCGGATGCGTTGGAATTGTACACACTCGCTGAAGCAGCCGGAGTCAAAAACGGCGTTGTACAGGACAAGTTGTGGCTGCCGGGTTTGATAAAATTACGACGATTGATGGAAAATGATTTTTTCGGCAATATTCTCTCGGTGCGCGGCGAGTTTGGCTACTGGGTGTATGAAGGTCATACCATCCCGTCCCAGCGCCCGTCGTGGAATTATCGCAAAGAAGATGACGGCGGCATTATCGTTGATATGCTCTGCCATTGGCGTTATGTTTTGGATAATCTGTTCGGCAATGTCAAAGCCGTTTCGTGTCTCGGCGCCACGCACATCCCGGAACGCATTGATGAAGACGGCAAGCCGTATGAATGTACAGCAGATGATTCCGCCTATGCCACGTTTGAACTCGAAAACGGCGTCATCGCTCACTTTAATTCAAGCTGGGTGACGCGCGTTCGCCGTGATGACCTGTTGACGCTGCATGTGGACGGCACCAAAGGCTCAGCCGTCGCCGGGCTGCGCGACTGCTGGACGCAACATTACGGCAATACACCACGGCCAATATGGAATCCCGACATTCCGCAGCCCATTAATTTTTTTGAGGGATGGGCCAAAGTGCCGGAGCAGGAAGATTATGACAACGCCTTCAAAGCGCAGTGGGAATTGTTTCTGCGTCACGTTGTTTTGGATGAGCCGTTCCGCTGGTCACTCCTCGAAGGCGCCAAAGGCGTTCAGCTCGCCGAAAAAGGTTTGGAGAGCTGGGCCAAACGCGCCTGGGTGGCTGTGGACGATTTGGAAAAATGATTATAGCCCCGGCAACGGGGCTTTTTTTTATTTTTGGGTTGGATTAGACTCCTTTTCAAGATTTCCATTGGCTCACTACTTTTTAACCGTTTAGCCGCAGATCACTTCCCGGCACGTCCAAAAATCCTCTCTTTTTCCTGCACGGTCAAACTATTGCTTGACAAGCTCAGTTTAATTTTGTAAAATTGGTACATACCAATATAGGCTGAAGTATACCAAAAAATATGTCAACTGGATTGTTTTGGAAAAGAATGGATTAACATCAACTTGATATATTGATTCGATCCTGATTGACTATAATTTGTGCTGTGACGTTTAAGGAGGACTCATGACAGTGATAAAACGTGCAGGTTTATTTTTATTCACTGCGCTTTGCCTGTTTTTCTTGCAAGTGGATGTCTTTGCCCAGGGCGTCTATTTTGATTTTGGTGTCAATCCGCGAGGCCGCTATTTGAACGTCGTGGGGGATGGTCCTGGTGAAGACGGACAATTCATCGGCCTCAAACTTGATAGAGAATTTTGCGGCAAAAGCACTGGCAAGGCTCTCTATTTTGCCATCGATAATGAAAAGCTGTTTCAGCGTCCGTCCAGTACATCTGATATTATTAGCATTGAATATCTGGATGACTCGGAACGGGAGATTAAACTGGTCTATGATGCTGTCGATGAGCCGAACAAAGTAGCTGAGCCGGTCATCAAGACGACAGGTTCCAATCTCTGGAAATCCGCCACCTTTTACCTCGAAGATTCCTATTTCTCCGACCGCCAACAATATGGCGCTGATTTTCACTTTGAATGCGCAGATACGATGACCGTCAATGTGATCCGCGTTGCGCCAATTGATTATTACAACGATTTTGGCGCCACGAATGATGAATTTCTTATCTATCAAAAAATGATAAACGCGGGTGACAGCATGACCGGGCTGGTCGAGGTTGAGGGGGAAGAATGCCTGGCGACGACGGAAGAATCACAATATATTTATTGTGATGTGGATGATGCCGAAATTTTTGAGGGCGACTTTTATGAATATTTCATCTCGGTCGAATATTATGATCTGGCATCGCAGCTAACCATGCGGCTTCAATATGACAGCGAGAATGATCCCTATAAGGATATGGCGTGGATGTCAACAAAAGGATGGGGCAGTTTCAATACGTACTCCTGGGAGGTGACCGATGGTTATATGGGGAATCGACAAAATGATGGCGCTGATTTCCGTTTAAATTTTCAAGCCCCTGGTCTGCCGGTCAACCGTATTATGCTGGGATTTTTTGATTATGGCCCATCGGCTGTTACATCTGCACCAAAGCCTGTTACGCATTTTTCACTGGAAAACTATCCGAATCCATTTAATCCGAGAACGACGATCAGTTTTGAATTACCGCAAAATGAGCAGGTCAAATTGACGGTCTTTGATCTTCAGGGACAAGCTGTGGCGACTCTTGTCGATCGAGAACTGCAAGCCGGAGTACATAATGTCGGTTTTGACGGCGCTCAACGGGCTTCAGGTATTTATCTCTATCAATTAAATGCAGGCGAGCACGTCTTGCAAAAGAAAATGACGTTGATCAAATAAGGCTTTGGTGGCTAAAAGATAATTTTTAACATTATTATTGCGAAATCTTGTTGAATTCTGGGCCAAGATAATATATCTTAAAAAGTGTACTATAAATTAATAATTACTGAGGTCGCATAGTATACATCAAAATTAAAAGTCGATCAATTTTTAATCAAAAAAAGGAGGTAAATAACAACGTTGTTAGCCCATCAGGCGGCCATCAGAAAAAATTGTTACTACATTGCAGTGCACTTTCATTTGAAAAGGATTAAAAAATGAAAAAACTAACAATGAGTTTCGCCCTTGTTTTTTGTTTTTTGCTGTTGACGTCTCTCACCTTTGCCCAGGTTTTTCCTCCGGTGTGGGTGCAAGGTCCGTTTCCGACGGGTACCGAAGTCGTAAGAGGCGATGCCCCGTGCGATACAAGTATTCCGGATGAGATGGGAACTGTACACGAGTACACGGCCTATCGAGGCACGCCGGTGGTTGACGGAAACGTTGACGATGATCCGGTATGGAATAGCATCCCCTGGACAGCATTTAATCAGTATACCAACCAGGGAACGGCATTGTCCTGTTACATTTTTGACGGCGCATGCGATGGTGTTGAAGAAAATTGGACAGGATGGGACGATATCACCGCCTGGTTCAAAGTGTTGTGGGATGATGATAATGTCTATTTTGCGATGAAAAAAATTGATAATGAGTATGTGTATAATGAAGCGCACATGACTGATCTGGGAAATATCTGGCAAGATGACGCCTATCAAATCGTGCTCGATTGTAATGATCCTTTTGATCAGGGTGGCCCTTTACCATCCGCAGAGATTGGTTTGGCGCTGCTGGATTTCACCGAAACAGCGTACAACTCGTGGCGCAATACCAATGGTGATCCACTCGCATTAGCTGATGGAAATGGATCCTCTGCCATCGAAATTTGTGACGGAAAGGCATTATTCATAACTCAAACAGATAGCGGCGATGGCTATATCGAAGTTATTGAAGTCGCTTTTGTCAAATGGGATGAAATTGTTGCCGATACACCGCAGATGATGTCCATCATGGCAAACGATTGTGACGAAGAGCACTCGGTTGATGCTTTGGAATGGTCTCGCGGTATTTTCCATGGAAAAATGGCGGAACGCTATGCCAGCATCGTTTACAGCTCTTCCGAAGCGCCCACGGCTGTTGACGAAAAACAACCGGCTCAACCTGTAGCTTTTGCTTTGCAGCAAAATTATCCCAATCCGTTCAATCCAACAACGACGATTTCCTATGCTGTTGAGAAAACCGGGAACGTCGAACTCAAAGTGTACGATCTCCTCGGGCATGAAGTGGCGACGCTGGTCAACCACAACCAATACCCCGGCACGTATAGCGTCACCTTTGACGCGCACGAACAGACGTCAGGTGTTTACATCTATACATTAAAATCAGCGAGCTCAATCACGAGTCGCAAGATGGTGGTGATGAAATAAATCGGCAGCGACCATCGGACGTATTCAAACGTCCGGTGGTTGTTCCACCGTTCGCTGGAGAAAAAGTTTGCGGCTGCACTGTTTAAAAAACAAAAAGAATCATAAATCAAAAAAAAGGAGAAGAAATCACACCGATGTTTCAAAGCAAGACTTATTCGCAATGCATCATGATCCAAAAGTACTGGATGTAACCAGGTCCAACAACAAAAAGAAAAGGATTCAAATATGAAAAAGCCAATTATGAGTTTTGCGCTCGTCCTTTGTTTGACGATTTTGACTTCACTTGCTGTGGCCCAGGTCTTTCCGCCCGAATATGCCAAAGGGCCGTTCCCGACCGGGACTGAAGCGGTACGAGGGGACGCGCCGTGCGATCTAAACATCCCCGATGAAATGGGCACTATTCACGAATACACAGCCTACCGAGGCACGCCGGTTGTGGATGGCGACGTCGACAATGATCCGGTGTGGAACAGCATTCCATGGACAGCCATGGATTCGTATACCGGTGGCGGATCCTCCTGCTACATTTGGGATGGCACCTGTGATGGTAAAGAGACTTTTTACGGACCTGAAGATATTACCGCGTGGTTCAAAGTGTTGTGGGACGACAACCATGTCTATTTCGCCATGAAAAAAATTGACGATGAATATGTCTACAACCCGGATCATCTGGGAGCGTCGCAAGGAAATATCTGGCAGGATGATGCCTACCAGATTGTGCTCGACACCAATTCTCCGGACGACGTTGGCGGCCCGATGCCGTCCGCGGAGATCGGCATTGTTTTGCTGGATTATACAGAAGCGGCGTACAATTCCTGGCGCAACACCAATGGTGATCCGCTCGCATTAGCGGAAGGCGGCAGCGAGTCAGCCGTTGCGAGCGGTAATGGAAAAATGTTCTTTGGTTCACAACAAGATCATGATTCGGGTGGTTATATTGAAGTCATGGAAATGGCTTTTGTCAAATGGGATGAAATTGTCGCGGACGAAGCCCAGATGATCTCCATCATGGCGAACGACCCGGATGAAGAACATACGGTCGAAGCCCTCGAATGGGCCCGTGGTATTTTTTCACCCAAAGATGCCAATTCCTATGCCAGCATCGTATACAGTTCATCCGAAGCTCCAACCGCGGTCGACAATAAACCAAGTCAACCAACGGAATTTGCGCTTCAGCAAAATTATCCCAATCCGTTCAATCCAACAACGACGATTTCCTACGCCGTCAACAAAACCGGCGTCGTGGAATTAAAAGTCTATGATTTATTAGGACATGAAGCGGCCGAGTTGGTGAATGAAGTGAAAAATCCCGGCGTCTACAATGTCTCGTTTGATGCGCACCATCTGCCATCCGGTGTTTACATTTATACGCTAAAGTCAGCAGACGCTGTTATGAGCCACAAAATGGTTCTCATGCGCTAGGCAACCAAAGTATCAAGAGTACACCGCGTTTTTGTGGTGTACTCTTTTTTTCAGCACATGTGTGTTGGTCGAAAATACGGCTTAAATTAAACTGTAAAAATTCCTCTCAATTACTTGATTTTGTCGAAAAACACGACACAGGTTCCACATCGTTTGTCGCGAAACCCGAAAATTTTAATTGAGAAAAAGGTCTCATCCATGATCGACAAAAGTAATCCGATTCCACTCTATTACCAGATCAAAAACGATATTTTTAACGATATCGAAAGTGGAAAGTATGCCGCCGCTGAACGTTTGCCCGCCGAGCGGGTGCTGGCGGAGCACTATGGCGTCACTCGCATGACCATTCGACAAGCCATAAAAGTGTTGGTCGAACAGGGCTACTTGCAGGTGCGGCCCGGCGCCGGGACTTTTGTCTCTGATCGGAGAGCTTTGGCGCCAAACAGTGACAATAAAATTATTGGCGTGCTGTTGCCGGATATTCAACGCGGCATTATGATCGATCTGATCCGCGGCATTGAAGATGAAGCGCACGAGGCCGGTTATAATACCATTCTCTGCAATACGGATAATTTGTGGGACAAGGCGCATGGTTATATTGACCGCTTGCTGGCCAACGGTGTGCAAGGCGCCATTTACGTACCCATTCAGGATATTCAAAATAACGAACTCAAAGAAGAAAAAAACAAAGAGATCATTGAACGATTTACTGACTATGAGCTGCCCATCGTTCTGGTTGATCATGCCTGCAAACTGGTGACGACCGATCTTGTCGTCAGTGATAACTTTGGCGGCGGCTTTGGTTTGACAAAACACCTCATCGAAATGGGGCACCGCAGCATTGCTGTGGTCTACGACTTTGAATAAACCAGCGTGCTTGATCGACTGGACGGTTATAAAAAAGCCTTGCGCGATAGCAACATCGAGTTTGATGCCCCGCTCGTACAGAATATTAAGGAATCCGGTTTTACCGAATCCTTTTCTGACCTTTTTGAATTTATTGTGAATGACATTAAGGCCACAGCGATTTTTGCCATGAACGATCTGTTGGCCGCGGATGTGTATTATCATGCGGACAACCTGGGTGTGCTCATCCCAAAAGATATTTCAATCGTCGGTTATGATGACCTGCCGTTTTCCGAACGCCTGAAAACGCCGCTGACCACCATGCATCAGCCCCTCTACCAAATGGGGCGAGAAAGTTTTACATTATTGATGGAACGCGTGCACAAACCGCACGAACCATTCAAAAAAGTCGTACTGCCGAACCGGCTTGTTGTTCGCAAGTCCGTGAAAAAAATATAGTCGAATCGTTGCCAAATCCGTGTCCTTCCCTGTGTTTGAAACCGGGCGCATGACACGACAGTGTGCCCCCATGACGTTTTTATGCATATAATTGATTATACGATTCTCCTTGTTTATCTCTTTATTCT